>JAPPDF010000097.1 GCA_028875575.1 Acidobacteriota bacterium | reverse complement strand
GCCAGCACAAGGCTTCCGGTAGAACTCTATCACTCCCCCCTTGAGGGGGAGTCGGCGAGGCAAACGCGGCGTCCCTTCGACCAGGCCGCAGCATGCAGCCGAGCCGGAGGGGGGCCAACGCGGCGCCCCGAAAGCGAAGCCCGCAGTCGAACCGGTGGGGGGAACGGAACTAGCAAGGTCGTCAGATAGGAGAGTCAACCCGCCATCGAGCCGGTGGAGGGGCGGTCTCCGAGGTTCGTTAGAGGCCCCTGTTTCACTCTCGTATGATCCGCCCGCCAGGCCAGGGGCGGCACTTATCTGAAACAATTGAGGGCATCCCCAGAGGCCAAAAAAGAGCAATCCGCGAAGCTCCTCTAAGGACATGGAGAAGGCTCGAGAGGGATCGGCCAACGGTCAGGAAGGACGAATTTTGAGTGGAAAAATATTGATCCCCATACGCTGAGGTACTTCCATCCCGCCGGAGTCTTCGAGCCCGATTGCTTCTGCTTCGGGAAACATGCTACATTGGTTCAGTTGTCTACGACCGACCCCGCAGGCGATCACACCGCAAGGAAAACATCCGTGCCAATCAGGAAAATCATTCTGGCCAACCCCAGGGGGTTCTGTGCCGGGGTGGTCCGCGCCATCGAAGTGGTGGAGCAGGCGTTGGATCTTCTCGCTCCGCCCATCTACGTCTTCCACGAGATCGTCCACAACAGCCACGTGGTGGAGCGTCTCGGCGGCCGTGGGGTCGTCTTCGTGAACCACCTGGAGGAGATCCCGGACGGTTCCATCTGCATCTTCAGCGCCCACGGGGTTTCACCGGCTGTCCGCCAATTGGCCGAACACAAACAGCTTCGGGTGGTCGACGCCACCTGTCCCCTGGTCACCAAGGTCCACTTGGAAGCCATTCGGTTTACCCGGGAGGGATACTCCCTGATTCTGATCGGCCATCCCGGCCACGACGAGGTCGAAGGGACTATGGGCGAAGCCCCCATGCATCTGGTCAGTTCCGTCCAGGATGTCGAAGACCTGCAGGTCTCCAATCCCGACAAGGTAGTCTATCTGACCCAGACCACACTCAGCCTGGACGATACGGCTCAGATCGTCGAGGCCTTGCGAGCCCGCTATCCTCGACTGACCTCCCCTCCCAAGGACGATATCTGCTACGCCACCCAGAACCGCCAGAACGCCGTGAAGGACGTGGCCAGACACGTGGACCTCATGCTGGTGGTGGGATCCTCCAACAGCTCCAATTCCCAGCGCCTTACCGAGGCCGCACATGCGGCCGGCGTCCCTGCCTACCTGGTGAACGACGAAACCGAGATTCGGCCCGAGTGGCTGGAAGGGGCCGAGGTGGTGGGAGTGACCGCCGGGGCTTCGGCCCCTGAAGAGATTGTCCTGCAGGTGGTGGACCGTCTGAGTTCCTCCCGGGCTGTCCAGGTGGAGGGGCTGGAACTGGAGGATGAACGCGTCCACTTCGCCATCCCCCAGGAGCTGGTTCAGATCGCGGCCCAATGAGCGGTGCGGTCTCCACAGGCTCGCGACTGTTTTGACGGCGCCACCTCGTTTCGGCCAATCCCCAAGACAGGCAAAATTCAATCGGGCGGACCGGTCGTGGCCGGCTCTCTCCACGGAGGGGAAATTTCGATGAATCGCGGCGAAACCCTTCACATCCTGGCCGCGTCGGGCAGTTCCCGGCCCGGCAACTACACCCGCAGGGTGCTGGCGCTGGCGGTCGACGAACTGCAAATCAGGCACCAAGTCCAGGTGGACCTGATCGATCTCTCCACCAGCGATTTTCCCTTCCCGGGGCAGGGCCCGTCCCAGGCTACCCACAGGGCGCAGGACCTGGTCAAGGGGGCTGCCGGGATTCTGTTGGCTACCCCTGAATACCACGGCAGCTACAGCAGCGCCATGAAGCGGTTCATCGAGAACCTGGGATTCCCCTCCACCCTGGCCGGCAAGCCGGTGGCCCTGCTGGGAGCCGCGGCCGGCCAGATCGGCGCGGTCAAGGCGCTGGAGCACCTGGGCAGCGTCTGCTCCCACGTGGGAGCCTTTGTTCTGCCGGGACCGGTTTCGGTCGCCCGGGTCCAAAAGGTCTTCGACGGGGAAGGCCGGTGCCTGGATGCGGCCATCGAAAAGCGGATTCGGGGTCTGGCTACCCACCTGATGGACTACATCGACAACCGCAGCTGTCCACGCGCAACCCTGGAGCAATCGGTGCGCGGTGCCCGCACGGAACGGACCCTCCAGTCATCCTCCTGAACGATAGAGTTAACCCGCATTTCTCACCAGGGGGCGTGATCATGGCGCAGGCATTTTTCCCTCAGCGCGTGCTCGGGAGCGAAGAGCGTAGCGGTCACTACGGTCGAGCGAGCATGGATGCGCTGAGGGGAAAAGGACAAGCCAGGGCACGCCCAGCACCGTGTGCAGGCTGAAGACTCCATACAAAGCGGCACAAGATGTTAAACACGAATACTTTACTACCGTAGGCTCAGCGGCCTGGTGAGATATGCGGGTTAAAGGTCCGGCGCTGGCCGGGATGCGATTACCCGCCGGAATCGATGGGGATTTGCGGACGCTCGGGATGGGGCCAGTCCAGGTGGAAGCGGGCGCCCCGAGGTTGGTCGATTCGTTCGTAGGTGTGGGCGCCGAAATAGTCGCGCTGGCCCTGCAGGAGATTGGCGGGAAGGGACTCGGAGCGGTAGCCGTCGTAGTAGGCCAAGGCCGACATGAAGGCCGGAGCCGGCAGCCCCGCCCGGGCCGCCAGGCTGACCACCTCGCGCCAATGCTCCTGCCCCTCCCGGATCTGCCCCTCGAAATAGGGATCCAGCATCAGGTTGACCAGCTCGGTATCGCGAGTGTAGGCCTCGGTGATCTTTTGCAGGAAGCGGGCGCGAATGATGCACCCGCCCCTCCAAATCCTGGCGATGGAGGCGAAGTCCAACTTCCAGCGGTACTCCACCTGGGCCTGGCGCATGAGCTGAAAACCCTGGGCGTAGGCGCAGATCTTGGAGCAGTAGAGGGCGTCGCGGACGGCGGCAATCAGTTCGCGGCGGTCGCCCCGGTAGCTGAAGGCGGGACCCGACAGTTGCGTGGAAGCTTCCACGCGCTCGCTCTTGAGAGCGCTGAGGTAGCGGGCAAATACGGCTTCGGCAATGGAATTGGCCGGAATTCCCATGTCCAGGGCGTTCCCGCTGGTCCACTTTCCCGTGCCCTTGTGCTGAGCCGCATCCAGGATGCGATCCACCAGGAACCCGCCGCGGTCGGCAGGATCGGGCTGGCGCAGGATTTCCGCCGTGATCTGGATCAGATAGGAATCCAGATCCCCCTGGTTCCAGTCGGTAAAGATGGCCGCCAGCTCATTCGACTTCAAGTCCAGCAGCTTCTTGAGGAGAAAGTAGGCTTCGGAGATGAGTTGCATGTCCACGTACTCGATGCCGTTGTGGATCATCTTGACATAGTGACCCGCTCCGTTCTCCCCGATGTAGCTGGTGCAGGGCACACCGCCCCGGACGGGCTTTCCGGGTTCTGCCGTCTCCATGGGCCTGCCGCTGGTCTCGTCCACCTTGGCCGCAATACTGTTCCAGATCGGCTCCAGGTGCTTCCAGGCCGAGGCTTGCCCTCCAGGCATGAGCGAGGGTCCGAAGCGGGCTCCCAACTCCCCTCCCGACACTCCCGACCCGAAAAAGAGGCAGTGGCCCGAATATTCCCGTTCCCGGCGGATGGTGTCGGTCCAAAGGCTGTTGCCGCAATCCACCACCAGGTCGTCGCATTCGATGCCCGCCTCCAGGAGCTGTGAGATCACCCGGTCCACCGCCGGCCCCGCCTTGACCAGAATAATCACTTTCCGCGGTTTCTTGAGGGCTGCCGCAAAGTCCGCCAGCGTGGCGCAGGCCACCAGCCCGCCGGGAGTCTCGGGATTGTCGACCACGAACCGTTCCATGACCGATCGCGTGCGGTTGTAGACTGCCACCCTGAAACCGTGGTCGGCCATGTTCAGGGCCAGATTCTGGCCCATTACGGCCAGACCGATCAGCCCCACGTCCGCGCCAGCGCTTTGAGCCATGCGATGCTTTCTTTTCGGGAAAAAGGACAGGAGTGCGACGGCAGGACTATTGCGTAACTACATGGTCTCCGAACCGGCAGCCCGCCCCTGGTCCACGCTCAACTCGTCCTTGGAGATCTTGTGGACGCTCTTGGGGTTGAAGGTCTGGCGGGTTCCGACTCTGAGAGCCACCTCGATCCGACCGCCCGTCAATACGAAGAACTGCAGGAGGTATCCTCCCCCTTCCATCACTTCCACCTGGTATTCGTCCGCGGGCGTTCCACCCAACGCGGCCGCAAGTTGCGCCTGAAACTCGGGAGCCTGGGCCACCCTGCCGGGTAGAGCCATGATCAAGGTGCCCGGGTCTTCCCGGAGAAGTTCCCGGATCCGTTCCCGAATATCAGCCATCCGGAAAATCAGGCTGCCGGCGAATTCGACTTCATCGTCGGGCGCCTCGGCCGGTGGCCGGATGCCCCAGGTGATGTGATGGATGAAAGGGTTTCCGTACCCCTGGTCCATCATGCGGCTATAGCCGGTCTCGTCCAGGGGATGAACCACGGCGATGTGGTCGGGCCAGCCCTTTTCCCGCGCCGGGCTGACTTCCGGCAGCGAGGCCGCCACGTTGATGTAGTCGCAGCCGTCCACCGGGGAGGGATAGCAGCGATTGTCCGATCCGACCACGTACCCCCGGCTTCTCAGCGGCTCCGCCAACAGGCGGGGCGGCTCCGAGAAGATCGCGTAGTGGTCGGGGTGATCCATCAAGGGGATCCCCGCGCCCAGCAGCCGATCGCCGACTTCCCTGGCCTCCCGCAACCGCTCGGCCGCGTTGGGGATGGCCATTGTCTCTTCAAATCCCTCGGGCAGGGTCACACGGGTTTCCATAGTCCGTCTCATCGATCAGTCTCTCTGTATCCCTTGATGAATATCTCTTCCCCCGAGACATCGCCGACGGCCCGGCGAGAAATACAGACTAGGACCAGAGATCGAGCACCGGCTGGCCCTTGACCAGTTCCCGGGGCTGTTCCAGGTGGTTGAGCACTTCCATTTCGGGATTGATCCCCAGGGTGAAATAGACGGTCGCCAGGAGATCGTTGGGGTGGACCGGCTTGTCCTTGGGCGCGGAACCGGTCTCGTCCGAGGCCCCATACAGCTGGCCTCCCGGAATTCCGGCCCCGGCAATGACGGCGGTGTAGCAGTAGGGCCAGTGGTCCCGGCCGTCGGGGGCGTTGGTGTTGCCCGAAGTGCTCACGCCCAGGCGAGGCGATCTGCCGAATTCTCCCACGGCCACCACCAGCGTCTCTTCCAGCAGGCCGCGCTCGTGCATGTCTTCCAGCAGCGCCGAGAGGGCCCGGTCCAACTTGGGACAGTGAAGGTTGCGCAAGGGCTTGAAGTTGGAGGCGTGGGTGTCCCAGGCATCCACCTCGGGATTGCCGTTGGCTACGGCCGGCCAGTTCAACTGGACGAAGCGGGTTCCGGCTTCCACCAGTCGGCGGGCCAGCAGGGCCCCCTGGCCGAAGGTGGTTCGGCCGTAACGGTCTCGCATCTGGCTGGACTCCTTGTCCAGATCGAAGGCATCTCGAGCCTTGCCGGAAAGCACCAGGTCGAAGGCCTTTTCGTAGTACTCTCCCAGGGCGTGCTTGCCCACCGCCTTTTCCAGCTCCGGCATGGACTGGTTGAGCCCCTTCAGCAGCGTGTAGCGGTCCTTCAGCCGCTGCTCCGAAACTTCCTTGCGCAGCGTCAGGTCATCCAGGTTGATGGACTCATTGGGATCCTGGTAGAGACGATAGGGGTCGTAGGCCTTGCCCAGAAAGCCGGCGGCTCCCCCCTTGCCGATCACGCTGGATTCCTGCAAGGGACGGGTCAGCTCCACAAAGGGCAGAACCGGCTCATCCGGCGGAATCATCTTGGAAACGTGCGAGCCGGCCGTGGGAAAGTCGGCCGGAGAGGGGGGCTCGAGCTGACCCGAGGGAGCCACTTTGTCGGGAGGGTAGCCCGTCAGCATCTGGTAGATGGCCGCGGTGTGGTTGAAGAGACCCTTGGGGGTATAGCTCATGGAGCGGATCAAGGTGCACTTGTCCACCTGGTCGGCCAGCAGGGGCATGGTCTCGCTGAGCTGGATACCGGGAACCTTGGTCTTGATCGGATTGAACTCGCCACGGACGTTGGAGGGAGCATCGGGCTTGGGATCCCAGATGTCGAGATGGCTGGGACCTCCCTGCAGGAAGAGCAGCACCACGTGCTTGGCCGCGCCAAATCCCCGGACTCCGGCGTACCTGGCCGCCAGGTCGGGGGTGGAGGCCGCCTGCGCTTTTTGCATGGCCAGGAAATGAGGCAACCCGAGACCGAATAAACCCACGGATCCGACCCGCAGAAACTCCCTGCGGGTGGGTCCATCGCAGAAACTGCCGCCGCGGCCTGGAATCACTAACATTTTGTCCCTCCTTCCGAAAACGCTTGCTTGTATTTACGGATGATCATACCGGTTCAACGGTTAAAGAGAAAGCCATTGCTGTTGAGCAGCGCCCACAACAGATCCTGAGCGCCGGCAGCCCGGCTTTCGGAATGATTCAGATGGTTCACACCGACCTGCATTTCCTGAGGGGTCGGCGAGCGACTCACGGTAGCCAGGTGGAGATTCTCGATGAGTTGTCGGTCCGACTTTCCTTGCTGGATGAGGGTGGCGATTCGGCCCTCGGGAGCGGAGACGGCATCGGCCAAGGTAGGGCCGTTCACCAGATTGAGGGCATGAGACAGGCTGACGTCGCTGCGGCGCTCGCACTCGCAGGGCTCTTCCCGTTGCGGGCGTCCGAACAGGTCCAGGAAGCCGCCCTTGCCCACGTGGGGATCGGGGACCTGCACCGCGCTGTAGTCTTCCGGCATTTCGGGAAGTTCGAAACGGACCCCGGTCGCCAGGGCGATGGCATCGGCCAGGGGCTCGGCGCCCAGACGGCGGGGGATCTGGTGGGAGAAGTTGCGATCGTCATGCCGGTTCCACGGGTTGGTGCGGAAGGTGGTCTGGTAGACGCGGGAATTGGTGATGGTCCTCATCAGGTGCTGCAGATCGAAGTCGTGCTTTTCGAAATCCTTGGCCAAGGCTTCCAGCAACGCCTCGTTGACGGGGGGATTGGAGGCGCGGATATCGTCCACCGGACTGATAATCCCCCGGTGGAAGAAGTAGCTCCAGACACGGTTCACGATGGCCCGGGCAAAGAAAGGATTCTCCCTCGAAGTAAGCCACTCGACCAGGGCCGGCCGGCGGTCTCCCTCGGCCGCCGCGGGTATGGATGGCGGGGTGCCGGACGCAACCAGAAACCGGGGATTCACCACTCGCCCGTCCTTGGGGTGCTTCAACTCGTTTTCGACCCGCTTGAGATAGACCACTTCCTCGCCGCTTTCGAATCCCGGCCGCACCCCGATAGCAGAGAAGAAGGCAGCCATTTCGAAATACTGGTTCTGGGTCCACTTTTCAAAGGGATGGTCGTGGCACTGGGCACAGACCATCCGAACCCCCAGAAAGAGCTGGGTGGTGGTCTCCATGGCGGCTGTGGGGCCACGAGCCGAGAGAAAGAAGTTGGCCGCCGGATTCTCGAAGGTGCTCCCCTTGGAGGTGAGCAGTTCTTGAACCAGCTCGTCGTAGGGCTTGTTGTCGGCAATGGACTGGCGCAGCCACTCGCGGAAGGCCCACATGCCCTTGTAGCTCATGAACTTGCGATTGCTGCGCAGCAGATCGCCCCACTTCAGGGTCCAGTAGTCGGCGTAGGCCTGGCTGCGGATCAGCTCATCGATGGCGCGGGAACGCTTCCGGTGGGTCTCGGTCGGATCCTGAACAAAGGTTCGAATCCGCTCCGGCTCAGGGGTCTTGCCGGTCAGATCCAGGCTGACCCGGCGCAGGAACTCGGCGTCCTCGGCCAGCGCTGAGGGTTGTATCCTGAGCCGCTTCAGCTTACTGTCGACCCGTTCATCGATATAGTTGTACTGGGGCAAGGCCGCCCAGACGAACCCGGTCCGGGGGTTGAGAACGGTCACGGGAACCATCTCGAACTGACCCTCGTATCGAACCATTAGGGTCGACTCTCCGCTACGGATGCCCTTCACCCCGCTCCCCTCCACGGCCACCGCCTCCCCGTTGCTGCTACCGAGGTGGGACTCCCGGGTCACGTCCCGGCTCGATCCGTCCGCGTAGCGGGCCACCACCACCACCTGCTGGCTGCGCCCCGGGGCGTGCATGAAGATCTCCCCCGGATGGACCTTGAGCTCCACCACCCGGTCCGACTTGGGATCGCCAAAGGGAACCTCCTGATCGATCCATTCCAGGATGGCGTTGTAGTAGGAAGAACCCGGCTTCAACCGCAATCCGCCTCCGTGGGCGACCTGCTGGGTGGGCTTGGCCAGCATCAGGCTCTGAGGCGGGTCGGCTCGATTGAAGCGCCGGCCGGACATCTCGAAGAGAAGCGCCTGATAGTCGAACTCAGCATCATAGCCCCGCAGGGAGAGCTTGAAACCGTTCTTGCCCTTGGCTGCCCCGTGGCAGACGCCCTGCGAACATCCCACCTTGTTCATGATGGGCAGGACGTCCCGCAGAAAAGTGGTCCTTGTGGCACCGGGTGAGGCGTCTACCCGCACGTCGATCTCGGCCGAATGTCCGCCGGCCCGAACCGTCACCCGGGTCTCTCCTTCCTCCACCGCCCGCAGATAACTGTCCGGTCCCAACTCGACGATCCCGCCTTGCGACTCGATCCGGGCCGTTTCCGTCAAGTCCAGCCGCTCGCCGTCGACGGAGATACCGGTGACCAGGATTCTGCGCAATTCTCCCGGCCTGCTGAAAACCAGACCGCCGGGCCGGACTTGCAGCTCGCGGATTTCAGCCGGCGGCGCGGTCGAACCGTCACCGTCCGTCAGACCCGTGCCGGCAAATGTCAGCATGAGGCTGCCCACCCAAAGACAGGTCGTTATCGGCTTTGAAACCATGAAACGCTTACCTCTCGATCGGGAGAACCCTGGCAGTATCCTCCCCGGCTGAAACCACGATTTTGGAGCGCAGAGGAGCAATGCTGTAGGGAACCTTTTCCTTTTCTCTCCCCGCCAACATGGAGGAGGAAGTGATCTCGAACTCATACTCACCGGGAGTGGCCGAGTCTTCCGCCCGGCACTCCACTCGAAATACGTCTTCATCGGCGGGAACTTCCAGCGGGGGACAGGACACACCCTGTGGAAAGTTTTCCGGCCGGATGCTCACCGGCTGCTTGAAGGCCGGTTCCCGTTCAACCCTGCCCAGCAGTTCCCCGTCCCCACCCGGACTCAACCCGATCCCTTCGCCCGCCAGGCTCAGGCGGTATCCCGGCACCACGTCAACTGTCATGACCCTTGAGTAAACAGTGGCCGGGGTGCCATCCACGTCCAGCGGACCGGACAGAACCAAGTTGAACTTCAGGACAGGCGTTCCCACCGTGGTGCCGATCCTCAGCCATCCCTCGCTGATGTACCTGGCGCCGACCTCGCCCACCCTCGTGTTCACTTCTCGAGATCCGGGCGTACTGGCGACAACCCTTTCCGGGGGGCGAAGACCGGGCACGGCACTCTCGAACTTCCACGGCAACTGAGTCTGCATTCCCTGGACCAGCCGGATAGTCTCGGGGCCCTCCACCTTCAGGGCGGCCAGGGGGGAATTGGAGACCATGGCCGGGAGCTCCATCCCCAGCCAGTGGGCCACGAAGGGGGCCTGATCGTCCCGGTTGTTGGGATCGGGCCGTCCGGTTCCCCGGCTGCTTTGAACCTGGGTGATCAACCCGGGACCTCTCGCCCTCCGGCGCAGCCGTGTGCCGTTTTCCAGGACCGCCTCTCCCCAGACGGACAATTCTCTCAGCCTCAGCGCCGCACCCTTGCGGGCAGTGACAGTCAGCAGGCCGGAACCGGAACGGGCCCTCTCGCCCTGCACCAGGGAGGCGGTCGGAACCAGCCCGCCTTCGACCACCAGGTCTTCTCCGGCGTCCGCAATGCTGAGCTGTATTTCTCCCAGGTACCCCCTGCGCTGAATGTTGACCTCAACCGCCGCTGTCCCTTCGGCCGGAATATTAAGATAGGGCGTCGCCAGGCTCAGCACGAAATCGGCCGCCTGCCGGCGCGCCATGAGCCGGTAGCCGAACAGCGGACCTCCCCGCTCCACCAGGTCCTCCACCGCCACCAGCAACTCTCGCACTCCCTCGGGCACTTTCACTCTGAGAAACGGGTCGGAACTGGTCCTCAACCCGCGCAGCACTGCCGAGAAGACGGCAACTTCCGGAATGTCGTCCCCCGCCGAGGCCAGCCGATTCCCCTCGGCATCGGAGGCGGTCAATCTGCCGTAGAGGCGCGAGGTCCCCAATCCACCTGCCTCCAACTGGATCATCCACTCCTCTCCGGGGTTGACGGCCAGGCGATAACGGTCCACCTCTCCAGGCTTCTCTATGCGTCCGTTGACCACGGTTCCGGGCTCGAGACTCGCCTCGGCGCCAGCGGGAGGCTCCATAGTCTCCGGAAGATCGGCCACCGCAAACAGGAGCGGGAGGCTCCCCGGGGGGCCCGGCACCGGCACCGTGGCGAAATCGGCCGCGGGTCCGACCCGGCTCAAGTCCACCGTCAATTCCCTGGATCCCCTGAGGTTGCCGCCCACCAGCCGGACCGGGACCTTTTCACCTCTCCTCCCTCCCAGGGGAAAGAGTCCGGCGGCGTAGGCGAACTCCCCGATCTTCAACCGGTAGAAGTTCTGTTCCTGCTCACTGAATCGTGCGTCGTGCAGCATCAGGTAGTAGCGGCCCGATTCGGGCAAGGAGACGTCCAACCGGCAGTCCACGCCCAGGCCTTGGGTATCGTTGGAGGTGGCGATCTGCTTCTTCTCGGCCGTCAACAGCCGGATGACCGGATCCAGCGCCGAACCAGCCCTCCGGGCTTCCACCTCGATCACCAGGCGTTGCCCTTTACGGCCCTCGAAGCGGTAGACATCCCGGTCGGGTCCGGAGAGCGTTCCGTTAACCGTGGCCGGAAGCTCGAGCGCCTGGCTCCCTTCCACGGAATTGTTCAAGGCCTGGTGGACCGGTTGGCGGGACTCTTCTTCGGAAACTTCCGGCAGGGCGCCCACGCTGAACAGCAGCGCGTTGGACAACCCCTCGGGAGAGCGAAGCCTCAGGGTGTAGAGCCCCACCGGCGTTTCGCCCGGCAACTCCACCAGGAAGGGCCGTTTTTCCTCCGCCTTGCCCGCCGAGGCCCCCTGAGCGGATGAGGTCAGGGGAGTGAATGTGCCCGGCAGGTTGGAGACGATCTCGGCTGCCTGGAGGTGACGTCCGACCAGAGTGAGGGTGAAGGCGGTTCCCCGCTGGGCTCCGGGCGGATCCAGCCGCTTCAGGGCCGGGCCGGCGCCCAGGGCCGAAGACGCCAGAACCCCAAGCATCAGGATCCCGAGCAGGCCGGTTCTCCGGCAAGCCCTCCAGCCACGTCGGTGGTTCTTTATCATCCTCTTCTCCCTACCCGCCAAGTCCTCGGAACTATGGGCCGGAGGCCGCCATCTCCGCTTTCATCGGAACCGGAACAAAGTCCCGCAACAGCTTTCCCGAGGCCACCTCGTGGATCCGAACCCGTCCTTCGAACCCCGCCATGGCCAACTCCCGGCCTCCCGGGTGGAAGGCGAGGGTGTAGATCCCGGCCTCGTGCCCGGTGCAGGCCGCCAGACGTTCGCCACTCTCCACGTCATAAATAGCGGCCTCGGCTCCTGCCCCGGCTACCGCCAGCCTCTGCCCGTCGGCGCTGAACTCCAGGGCAAAAATTTCTCCGGACTGGCGTTCGAAGGCGCGAATCAAGGTGCCTTCCTGGCCCGCAAAGATCTTCTTGGGCCGATCCATATGGTAGTAGTAGGGGATTCGCTCCTCGCCGCCAACCACCACCCGGTCCCGGCTGGGATGGCGGGTCACGGCCGCCAGTTCCTTCCTCAGTTTATTGAGGTTCTCGATGAAGGCTCCGGACTCGGCATGCATCAACTTGGCGGCGAAATCCCGTCCCACCGAGACGATACGCTTGCCATCCATGCCGAAGCGCGTCCCCAGGACCCAGTTTTCGTGGTGGTTGGTTTTCAGCAATTCCTTCCCCGATGCCACATCATGGATTCGGACGGTGCTGTCGGAGCATCCGAAGGCCACTCGAGACCCGTCGGGTGAGAGGGACACCCCGAAGAGAGTGTCCTGACAGACAGTGACCGAGCGTTTCAACTTGCGTGAGGCGACGTCCCAGAACTGAAGCTCGCCGAAACGGGCCGGCGTCCCACCCCCCGCCACCAGGGTTTTTCCATCGGGGGTAAAGGCCAGCGACTGGATGCGATCGGAGAGCCCCACCAGGCGGCCTTCCAGTCCGCTGCCGTCGGAGCGGTGCAGCAGAACCTCCCGGTACCCCGAAACGGCCAGCAGAGAACCGTCCGGCGAGTAGGTCAGGGCCGTAATCACGGGAGGCGAGGTGTAGACGGGCGGCTCATTCTGCGAAACCCTGCCGAGCTCGACGGGAGTGTCGTCGGGGGCGCCTGCTTTCACCCAGGCTCGAAACTTGTCGATGATTTCCCGGCCCAGCGGCGGACCGCCCAGCGGCATCAGGGGCGGACGCCTGTCTTCCATCATGGCGATCAGAAGGCTTCTCTCCGGATCTCCCGGGACCAGGCCCGGACCGCTGTGCCCTCCCCGGAGAAGCGTCCGGTACTGCGTCAGGTCGAGATGCCCCTGCATGATGGCCGGCTGGTGGCAGCCCTGGCAGTGCTGCTGGATCACGGGCCGGATGTCCCGGTAGTAGCTGGGGACGGCCTCGGGCTGTTTCTCTTCGGGCTCCTCGGCTCCAATGGCGACCGGAACCGCCGCCCAGGCAAGCAGAAATACCCCCAAGGCTTTCATGGAAAACGACCGACCATAGCCTGTCATCGGCAGACGACCTGTAGGTTGAATGATTTCGGATGGAGACGTGTTCACCCTGCCGCAATGATAGGACTTCCGCCACTCTCCCGTCAAGGCGGGACCGGGCAGCGGGACGTTTGCCGGGAATGGCCACAAAAGGCACAAAATCACAAATTGTGCCTTTTGTGTCTAGACAGCAGTATTCACCAAGTCGCACCCGATATTGAAAAAGGACAACGTTTCCTACCTGCTCTCTGCAAAGAGGTATTCCGGAAATTCAACAACGTCCCCTCCCGGCTTGCGCGGGCATCTCATCGTGCTAGACTCGAGCCACCGAATATGACCGTCATCACCGCGAATCTCCGACTGGCCCGAGAACTCCAGCAGGAATACGACCGCGAACAAGAGGCCGCAGGCCGGTCGTCCTGGCCGACGCCCGGCATCCTGCCCTTGTCGGCGTGGCTGTCCGAAATGTGGAGGGAGTGGCTGTTTTCCGGACAGGCGAAGACCGCCGCACGCCCCCTCCGTCCTGCCGAGGAACGGGCGATCTGGGAAGACATCATCCCTTCCGGCCCTGAAGACGGGCTGCTCGAGGTCCCCAGAACCGCCGAAGCGGCTCTGACCTCATGGAGTCTTGTGTGCACCTGGAATCTTCCCCTGGACGCCTCGGAGTGGAGAGACCAGGAAGATTCCGAAACCTTCCTGGGTTGGGTCGAGGAGTTTCGTCACCGCTGCCGCCGGAACGGGTGGTTGTCAGGCGCCGAACTTCCGGCATTGGTAGCGGATCTCATCGAACGGAGAGAGCTCCCGGTCCCCAAGCAAGTGGAATTTGCAGGCTTTCTCGAGCCAACGCCCGCTCAGCAGCGCCTGTTCGACTGCCTGTCACAACGCGGGACGGAAGTTCGGCAGCGCGAAATCCCCCAAGCCGCCGGCAGGGCCGTGCGCCTGGGCCTGGTCGATGCTGCTCGTGAGATCGGCGCCGCCGCCCAATGGGCGCGCCGAATTCTGGAAAGCGAACCGGAGGCCGCATCCCCCGATTTTCGAATCGGCGTCGTCGTTCCCGAATTGGGCGGGCGCCGCAGCCAGGTTGAGCGGATTTTCGGTGAAACCCTGCATCCCCGCTCCCGGGCGCGGCAGGACCTCGACCCGAGGCGGCTGTTCAACATCTCTCTGGGACTGCCCGCCAGCGGGTATCCCATAATTGACACGGCATTCCTCCTGCTTGGAACCGACCCCTGGAAGGTTCCGATCGAGAACGCCGGCCGACTCCTGCGATCCCCGTTTCTGCAGAGTTCCGACGAGGAACTGACCGGACGCGCCCTGCTCGACGTCGAATTGCGTTCCATGGGAGAGCCTTACGTTTCGTTGAGAGACGTCATCCGGTTGGCCCGCGGCGGCGATGGCTCCCGGCAGTGTCCCGAGCTCGCGTCCCGGTTGACGGCCTGGACGGAGCAGTACCAGGCCCTGCAGACCAGTCGGATGCCCAGCGACTGGCCTCCAGCCTTGTCCCGATTCCTGCAGGCGGTCGGGTGGCCGGGAGACCGCGGTATCGACAGTGCGGAGTACCAGACGCTTGAAGTCTGGAGAGAACTGCTCTCCGAACTGGCCAGGCTCGACCGAGTCTGCGGGAACATCTCCCTGGGTGCGGCCATCGGCAGGTTGAGACAACTGGCTTCCAGCAGGCAGTTTCAGCCGGAGTCCGAGCCGGCGCCTGTCCAGATTCTGGGTTTGTTGGAGGCCTCCGGCCTGCGCTTCGACCGGCTCTGGATCATGGGGATGCACGACAACGCCTGGCCGGCGGCCCCGTCTCCCGATCCGTTCCTGCCGTTTAGCCTGCAACGGCGTTTCAACCTGCCCCGCTCGTCCCCGGACCGCGAACTGGAGTTTGCCGGGACCCTCACGGCCCGCCTCCTGTCGAGCGCTCCAACCGTGATCGTCAGCCATCCCCGGCGGAAAGGCGATTCGGATTTGAGAGTCAGTCCGCTCCTGACTGCATTGCCGGAAGTCGTCGAGGCCGACCTGGGGCTTGCAGCTTCAGCAGGCTACCCGGAACTGCTTCGGCGCTCCTCCCGGATGGAGACCGTCCAGGACCACCGCGCCCCGCCCTGCGGCGACGTCCCGTTCCGGGCCGGAACCTTCCTGTTCAAACTGCAAGCGGCCTGTCCCTTCAGGGCGTTTGCCGAGTTGCGCCTGGCAGCAAGAGCTCCGGACGATCCCGAGCCCGGCTTGAACGCTCTGGACCGCGGCCAACTGGTTCATGGCATTCTCGAGCGAGTCTGGGAGCAGTTGCGATCTCACCAGGCATTGGTGACGATCGGTGAGAAAGAACTGGCGGAACTGGTGCGCTCCCAGGCCGGTTCCGAGATTCGGGAGTTTGCCAGATTCCGACGGATCCTGCGAAATACACGGTTTGCGGCCATTGAACAGAAACGGTTGGAACGCGTCATTGGGCAGTGGCTCGTCCTCGAGAAACAACGGCAGGCGTTTACCATGCTCGAACAGGAAGAGGGGCGGCGGGTGACCCTGGGCGGCCTCCGGATGAACATCCGCGCCGACCGCGTGGACCGACTCGAAAGCGGAGAACTGGTCATTCTGGACTACAAGACCGGCGAGTGCCGGCCTTCGGACTGGGACGGCCCCAGACCCGATGAACCGCAACTGCCCATTTACGCCGCAACCGCCGGAGCTCCGGTGGCAGGGGTTTTCTTCGGCAGCCTCAAGACCGGGGCCTTCGGCTTTCGAGGCCTGGCCGGCTCCGCGGGGATCGTTCCCGACGTCAAGGTGCCCGATGAACAGCCACCCCTGGAAGAGACCATTGAAGAGTGGCGGGAGGTCCTGGATCGGCTGGGTCGAGGCTTCAGAGCGGGGGAGGCCGTGGTCGACCCCAAGGACCCCCGCAAGACCTGCCGGCATTGCGCATTGCCCGCGCTCTGCCGAATCGGACAGGCTCCGGCCGAGCCCGAGGGCGGCCATGATTGACCGGACCCAGGACCGGCAGCAGCGTCTGCAGGCGCTCGACCCCTCACAGTCGTTCATCGTTCAGGCGCCCGCGGGATCCGGAAAAACCGAGTTGCTCATCCAGCGGTTCCTGACGCTGCTGGGGCAGGTCGAGCAACCCGAGGCCGTGGTCGCCATCACCTTTACGCAGAAGGCGGCCGCGGAGATGCGCCACCGGGTCATCTCCGCAATCCAGAGAGCCCCCGGACAGCAGCCCGCCGCGCCGCATGAAGCCCACACCTGGAAATTGGCGCAGGCAGCCTTGGCGCAGAACGACAAACTGAACTGGCGCCTGACCGAACATCCCTCCCGCCTTCGCATTCAAACCATCGATTCTCTATGCGCCCTGCTGGTCAGGCAGATGCCCTGGGTATCCCGCATGGGTGCCTCGCTCGGGCCCGAGGAAGACGCGGGGCGCCTCTACCTTGCGGCGGCGCGCCGAACGCTGGCCATGCTGGAAACTGACCGGACAGCGGCTGACGATTCCGCAGCCTTGTCGCGACTCCTCGCGCACCTCGACAACGACATCGCAACAGTCGAGCAGTTGGTGAGCACCATGCTGGGGAACCGTGACCAGTGGCTGCGACACGTGGTCGGACAGCCGCCACCGGCCCAGTTGCGCGAGGAACTGGAGCGTTCTCTCGAGCGGGTGGTGGAGCGCGCTCTCGAACGGGTGCAGGCGGCATTCCCGGAGGGCTTCAGGGCGGAGACGGTCGCCCTGGCTCGCTTCGCCGCCGGGAACCTTCGAGAACTGAAGCGCGCCAGCGCTCTTGACGCTTGCTTCGAGCTGCAGGAATTTCCGGACGCTACCCTGCAGTCGCTGCCTCTTTGGCGGGGGCTGGCGGAAATGTTCCTGAGCCGACAGGGAGACCGCCGCCGGACCCTGAACAGGAACCAGGGGTTCCCCCCGACCTCTGCAGGGCGTGCCGCCAAGGAGGCCTGGCAAGGAATTGAACTCGACGAAAGCGCCGAGGCTTCGCTGCATGCCTTGCGGAAGCTGCCCTCGTCGCACTTCGAGGATGGGCAGTGGGAGGTGCTGGCCGCCCTGGTGCACCTATTGCCCGTGGCCGTCGGCCAGCTTCAACTCGTATTTCGGGAAGAAGGGGGCGTCGACTTCACCGAGGTGGCGATTCGTGCACGAAGGGCTCTGGGCACCGACGAGGTTCCCACCGCCCTTGCCTTTGCGCTCGACTGCCGAATCCATCACCTGCTGATCGACGAGTTTCAGGACACCTCCCAAAGCCAGTACGGCCTGCTGGCCCGACTCATCGGAGACTGGCAGCCAGGAGACGGACGCACGCTGTTTCTGGTTGGCGATCCCATGCAGTCGATCTACGGCTTTCGCGAGGCCGAGGTGGGACTGTTTCTGAGCGCTCGGGCAAACGGAATAGCCGCTGTCCGGCCGGAGCCACTGACGCTGTCACTGAATTTTCGCTCCAGTCCGGGAATCGTGGATTGGGTGAATCGAGCGCTGAGCGATGCCTTCCCGGAGACTGAAGACGTGTTGACCGGGGCCGTGACCTACGAACCCTCGGTGCCGTTCAAGGAGGACAGTCCCGGCAGGGCCGTTCGCCTGCATCCGTGTCTGACGGATGACCCGCGGCCCGAGGAGGCCCGGCGTGTCATCGAAATCATCGAGGAAGCCCGGCAAGAGAACCCGGACGGGACCATTGCCGTGCTGGTGCTGGCTCGCAGCCATTTGTTCCAAATCGTGGCCGCGCTACGCCAGAGCCAAAAGAAATTTCGTGCCGTGGAGATCGATGCCCTGGGCGAACGCCCGGTGGTTCAGGACCTGATGTCCCTCACGCAGGCGCTCCTGCATCCGGGGAACCGACTGGCCTGGTTGTCGATCCTGCGGGCGCCCTGGTGCGGTCTGAGGTTGGGGGACCTGGATGCGCTGGTGCGGGGCGATCCGACCGCCGCCGTCTGGGATCTGATGCGGGACCCTGCCAGACAGGAACGATTGTCTCCCGACGGCCGGACGCGGCTCCACCGCCTGATCCCTCATCTAGGGGATGCTCTGGCCCGGCGGGAGCGCCTGCCGGTCCGCCGCTGGGTGGAGAGCCTGTGGATCGCTCTGGGCGGTCCGGCCTGCCTTGAAACGCAGGCGGAACTCGAGGATGCCGCCGCCTGCCTGGACCTTCTGGAGCAGTCAACCGACGGCATGCGACTCCGCGACGAGACCCGGTTCGCCGAGGACGTCGCCCGCCTGTACGCTCCCTCCGACGTCGAAGCCGGCGAAGAACTGCAGTTGATGACCATTCACAAGGCCAAGGGGCTGGAGTTCGACACGGTAATCCTGCCGGGGTTGGGACGCCGAGCGCGGCACGACGATCCACGCCTGCTGCGCTGGACCGAGTACCCGGACGGTGATCGGTCCCGCCTGCTGCTGGCACCGATACCCGAGGCCGCGGGCGACAAGGACGCACTCTACGACTACCTCAAAAGCATTGACCGGCAGAAGCGGGTTCATGAGAATACGCGCCTCCTCTATGTGGCCGCCACCAGAGCCCGGAAGAGCCTGCATCTGCTGGGACACACCAGGCTCGATCCCGAAGAGCCCGGGTTGAGAGCGCCCGATTCGCGCTCGCTGCTGGCAAAGGTCTGGAAGACGGTCGAGCCGGAGTTCTCCCAGAGTCTGACGAACCCGGTCGTTGAGAAAGAAGATACGGTC
The DNA here is from genome assembly GCA_028875575.1 of Acidobacteriota bacterium. Taxonomy (NCBI): domain Bacteria; kingdom Pseudomonadati; phylum Acidobacteriota; species Acidobacteriota bacterium. Next base: position 76,715 of record JAPPDF010000097.1, on the reverse strand, counting down.
GACACCGTCCCCCCGGAGCCTCCAGGCGTCCCTCTGCGGCGCCTGACTCCCGACTGGTCGCCGCCCCTTCCCCCGAAGGATGTGGTTTGGCAACCCGGAACACAGCCTCCCGGAACCGAGGACCCGGGGCCACGCCAACCGACGTTCGAGTGGGCAGGCGAGCTGCAGCGGCGAGTGGGAACGGTGGTCCACCGGATGCTTCAGCAACTGTGGGCGCCGGACCGTCTGCACTTCAGCAAGGAAACCCTCCGCGTCGCATTGAGGCAGGAGGGACTGGAGGGCGACAAGTTGGACGAGGCCCTTTCCCGAGCCGTTTCCGCTCTGACAAACACCGTCCAGGACGACCGCGGCCGCTGGATTCTTTCACTCCACCAGGACGACCGGAGAGAGTATGCACTCTCCACGGTGCTCCAAGGCAGCGTTCGTCGCCACGTCCTGGACCGGACCTTCGTGGCCGACGGCACACGGTGGATCATCGACTACAAGACGGGAACCCATACGGGCGGGTCCCCGGAAGACTTTCTCGACAATGAGCAGGCCCGCTACCGCACCCAGTTGGAAACCTACGGGAGCTTGATCCGGTCCATGGACTCCCGCCCCATTCGACTGGGTCTGTACTTCCCCATGCTCCAGGGCTGGCGGGAGTGGGTTTACCCGGGTTGACCGTGGGTTCACGCATCGCCGGGCCCACGCCCGGATAGCCAGCCGACAAATCTCACCAGAGTTTTCGGAAGAGCGTTCAGAGGGACAATCGATGCGTTTTGAGCGTTGCCTGTCAGGACTGAGGGCAACAGCTTGGAGGGAGAGTCGGAAGCGGGGCCTTCCGAGTGGTTCCGGCGGCGAGAGGTCGGCGCTGCCCGCATTCAGAAGTTCAGGACAAGACCGATGCCGAATCGGTAGCCGTAGGAGCCCCCCTGGCCGGCAGCCATGCCGGCAGACCGACCCTGGCGACGACGTTGGTAAACGATGCTCCCCCGGCCAGTTCAGCCCCGTGACCGCGATCGTCACCGTCGCTTCATTGCTCAGGGCACGGTGGCTGTCCTTTACCCGGTCGGTAAAGCGATACTCGTGAGATGTTCTGCTGCCGTCAGCGCTTCGAGCCGAAGGGATGGGTGCTCACTGGTCGTCTTCGGCCACCAAACGGTAGCCGACCCCGTGCACGTTGTGAATATAGGTGGGGACATTCGCGTGATCGCCAAGCTTACGGCGGAGATTCTTCACGAAAGTGCGCACCAGCCGAGCGCTGGCATACTCCCTACCGCTCCACACTTGGCGAATCAGGGAATCGTATGTCGTAACCCGTCCGGCGTTGATCGACAGGGTGCGGAGAAGTTCGTATTCGAGGGGTGTCAGTTGCACCGTCCGGCCGGCCACGGTCACCCGACGTATCTCGTAGTCGATCTCCAGATCCTCCAGATGGAAGGGTTTGGGCGTTGCGGCAAGCTTCCGCAGGGCAGCATGGACCCTCGCCGTCAACTCCCTCGCAGAGAAGGGCTTGACGATGTAGTCGGCGGCGCCCATCTCCAGGGCCCTGGCGATAGTGTCGTCTCTTCCGTAGGCGGAGATGAAGATGACCGGCAAATCGGCCAACTCGGGCAGGCTTTCCATCAGCTCGATGCCGTCGGTCTCGGGAAGCACCAGATCCAGCAGGACCAGTTCGGGCTTCTTCGTCTTGATCAGACGGGGCAGTTCCTGAGGGTCCCCGGTTACAAGCGGAGAGTAGCCCGCGGCAGAGAGCGCGTCGCGAACGAAGCGGAGCGTCAGCGGGTCGTCGTCCATTACAAGGATGCGCGTGCCCCCCTGTCCTTTCTCCGGTGAGCGCGAGGAACCGCGGGCGAAGCCGATAGTGACAGGACTGTCAGTCTCTTCGGCTACCGGAATAGTGAAAGTGAACCGCGCTCCCAGACCCGCTCCGCCGCTATCGGCCCGGATGCGGCCCCCGTGGGCTTCCACCAGACCCTTGCAAATGGCCAACCCCAGGCCCGCCCCCCTGGTGACGCCCTCGCCGCCTCCCACACGCACGTCCTTGCGGAATAGATGTGGCAACTGCTCCGGCGGTATGCCCTGACCTTCATCGGAGACCGAGATTGCCACGTATACGCCATCTTGCACGGCTGAGACCCGGATGGGAAAGGCTTCGGAAGAATGCCTCGACGCATTGGAAAAAAGGTTGTTGAGAACCTGGACGATGCGGAGCCGGTCGGCCAGAACTCGAGGCAAATCGGGCGGCAGGTCGATCAGGAGCGTGTGCTGGCCGCCACCGCTCTGGAAGGTTTTCCTGGCCTGTTCCACCAGGTTGGCCACCTCCGCCGGCTCCGTGGTTACCGACAGAGTACCCGCCTTGATATGTCCCGCATCCAGCAGGTCGCTGATCAGGCCCCGCATGTGATCAGCCTGTTGTTCGATGATGCGGAAAAACTGAAGTACCTCGGCAAGGCTCGGGGCGGGAGAGGCGTCCAGCACGGTGGCGGCCGAGCCCTTGATTGCGGCTAGCGGTGTCCGCAGTTCGTGACTCACAAGACTCAGAAACTCGGCTCGAGACCGCTCCAACTCGTCAAGCGGAGCCAGGTCCTGCAGGGTGACCACGACAGACTCGACCGCGCCGTCGGCCGCCTGTATCGGCGTCGAGTTGACCAACATGGTGACGCTCCGGCCGCTCGGGACCGTGAGCGTCATCTCCTCACCGCGCACGGTTTCGCCGCCGCTCAGTTGCTGCGCCAGCGGGAACTCCGCCAAGTTGACCTCCCGTCCGTCGGCACGGCGGCAGTTAATCATTCTCAGCAGCTCTTCGGGTGACTGACTCGTCATGTCCAAGGCCTGGACAACTCGCCGCACCTCCCGATTGATCGACACGGGCTTGCCGGTTCTGCCGTCGAAGACCACGACGCCCACCGGTGAGGTCTCGATCAGCGTCTCCAGGTCGGCCCGCGCCCGCCGCTCGTCGCGGTGCGTACGGGCGTTGGCGATCGCGGCCGCGGCCTGGGAGGCGAACAGCACCAGCATCTCCTCGTCGCCGCTGGTGAACTCCCGGCCGCCTTCCTTGCCGGCGAGGAAGAAGTTGCCGACGTAGTCGTCCCCATGCCGTATCGGCGTGACCTGCAGCGTCTTCGACCGCATCAGGTCCGACGAGAAGCCGAGCGCCCGGACGTAGGTGGGCAGGTCTGTCAGCCGAAGTGGCGCGTCGAGCTCGCGAAAGTGCGCGAACAGCCGCGGTCCGTCCGTCCAGGCAACCATCTGTTCTTGTTCCTCGGGCGTGAAGCCGGAAGTGACGAACTCCTGGACCCTTCCGGCTTCGTCGCCGGTGGTGATCACGCCGTATTGGGCTCCGGTCAGGGCGCAGCCACTGTCGACCACTTCCTGCAACACGGTGTCGAGATCGAGGCTGACGCTGATGCGCAGGACGGCGGCGCTCAGTCTGGAGACGCGCTCCTGGAGCGCCTCGATCTGACGCCTCAGTTCATCGGAACGATTCATTTCTCAGCCCTGCCATAGGCCAGCCACGTGCGATCTGTTCCTTCTGCACCGTTACAACGATGCACAAGCCGCTTGCCCCCTGATTGGCGCGGTCTTGACACCATAGTTTGCCCCGCGCCCCCCTCCTTCACTCCAAAGATGTCCTTGCCGAAGCTTCGCGAGAGCAGTTCGCGGTCGCCCGACCGGGATCCCGATTGGCCGCTCCAGGTTTTTGCTGCGCTGACGGAATCGAAGCGTTTCCGGGTCATTGCGACGGTGTCCTTTTTGGCAATTGAACCTTTTGCAAAACTGGGCAACCAGTGGGATCTTGTTGTTTTCAGAGGTACGGGAGGATGGGTGAGTGGGGGGACAAGACCACTCTCTGTTGTATCAGGAACGAGCCTAAACCACAGGATGAATGGAGAATGAACTTACCCCTCAGACAAACGCTATCACGACATCGGTTCACGTTTCAACGGGAGTTGTTCCCCTGGCTGGAGGAGACCGTGGGGGCGCTCGGGGAGTGCTACCGGCAACTGGTGCGGGTGTTGGAACCGGTGCAGCCCAAGGAGTTGAGCCGTCTAGAGAAGCAGGCCTCGATGACGTTGGAGCAGATACTGGAGGAGTTGCCCAATACCTGCGGCGTGGGCGTCAAGTCCACCGGGAAGGGGTATCTGGGGAGATGGACCGGCGACGAGCCAACTTTGCGGTTGCGACCAAGGATCTCGACCGGATCCTGGCGGATTTCCTCCCGCAGTCTGTCGGACCATGCGGGGCGCTTCTCGACAGCGAGAAGCCACTTGGGTGATTTCCTCCGCTCATCGAGAGGCACGATCTCAAGCCGGCCGCCGCGGCACAGAGCTTCGAGGGTGTCGAGGCCGGGGTAGGAGTTGCGGCGCATATTGCGGACCCTGTCGACGCTGCGTGCGGCACGCAATGACGGCTGGCGGTCAGATACTCTAGCCCGAGTTTCTCACCAGGGGGCGTGATCCTGGCACAGTAATTTTCCCCTCAGCGCGTGCTCGTGAGCGAAGAGCGTAGCGGTTTCTACGGTCGAGCGAGCATGTGCGCGCTGAGGGGAATAGGACAAGCCAGGGGCCGATCATGGCCGGCAAGTCGGCGATGACGTCGATGGCCTTGCCAAGCATGTCGGAGTTCTAGAGGTGACCGGGACCGAGCCCTCTACGCTGCCGCCTCTTCGGTCGACGGAGCCGATTCCGGAGACCACCACTTCGGTCGCCTGACACACTTCCCAGGTCAAGTCGCTCTCACCTTCCTGCAAAATCACCGAGGTCGTGGCGGAAACCCTTCAAGCAACGTCACTTCAACCGTCTGGGTCACCTCACGTCTGGGATTGCGGGCAGTCAGCGTGTAGGTGGTGGTTTCGGTTGGATTGACGGTCACGCTGCCGCCCTTGGGGTCGACCGAGCCGATTCCCGAGATCTCCACCTCGGTCGCGTTCAGCACGTCCCAGTCCAGAGTGACTTCCGTGCCCAGGCCAGGGAAGATCTGACTGGGTTTGGCCGTAAAGCTAAGGATCGTGATTTCGGAATCAACCGTCACTTCCACGGTCTGAGTCACCTCACGTCTGGGATTGCGGGCGGTCAGCGTGTAGGTGGTGGTTTCGGTTGGATTGACGGTCACGCTGCCGCCCTTGGGGTCGACCGAGCCGATTCCCGAGATCTCCACCTCGGTCGCGTTCAGCACGTCCCAGTCCAGAGTGACTTCCGTGCCCAGGCCAGGGAAGATCTGACTGGGTTTGGCCGTAAAGCTAAGGATCGTGATTTCGGAATCAACCGTCACTTCCACGGTCTGAGTCACCTCACGTCTGGGATTGCGGGCGGTCAGCGTGTAGGTGGTGGTTTCGGTTGGATTGACGGTCACGCTGCCGCCCTTGGGGTCGACCGAGCCGATTCCCGAGATCTCCACCTCGGTCGCGTTCAGCACGTCCCAGTGCAGAGTGGTCTTCTCACCGATTCGGATGTGAATCGGCTCGGCCGTGAATCCCTTGATCGTGATATGGGAATCAACCGTCACTTCCACGGTCCGTTTCACCTCCCGTTTGGGATTACGGGCAATCAGCGTGTAGGTGGTGGTTTCGGTCGGACTGACGGTCAGGCTGCCGCTTCTGGGGTCGACGGGACCGATTCCGGAGATCTCCACCTCGGTTGCGTAGAGGACGTCCCAGTGCAGAGTGGTCTTTTCACCGATTCGGATGTGAATCGGCTCGGCCGTGAATCCCTTGATCGTGATATGGGAATCAACCGTCACTTCCACGGTCCGTTTCACCTCCCGTTTGGGATTACGGGCAATCAGCGTGTAGGTGGTGGTTTCGGTCGGACTGACGGTCAGGCTGCCGCTTCTGGGGTCGACGGGACCGATTCCGGAGATCTCCACCTCGGTTGCGTTCAGGACATCCCAGTCCAGAGTGGTTTTCTCACCGATTCGGATGTGAATCGGCTCGGCCGTGAAGCTCTTGATCGTGATCCGGGAATCAGCCGTGCTGACCATCACGCTGTCTGTACCCACTCCACCGTGATCGTCCTTGACAGTCAGGCGAAAGTGATAGGTTTGCCTCTCTTCGGCCGTGAAGCTGGTCTGAGAGGAGGTCACGGAGGCGAGAGCCACGACAGGGCCACTGACCTGTTCCCAGATAAAGGTAATGGGATCGTCGTCCGGGTCGTAGGAAGCCGAGCCATCGAGCATGATGGCGCCGGAGTCGACGCCGACTTGGTCCGGCCCCGCGTCGGCCACCGGAAGATCATTGCCCGTCCGGACGGTGCGCGTATGCACCTCATAGCGGACCTTGGGGACGTTGACAGGCACGGGGCCCTCGGTCCTGGCGTAGTTTTTCGGGTTCAGCCATTTGCCGAACTCAAGGCCAACCGTAAAGCTTGCCCTGTTGCTGCTGGAGATCAGAGTCTCGTTGATGCCGCTGGCGAGAGTAACGGCAATATGGTCGGTGATCGGATGAACATAGCGAATGCTTCCGCCGACGCTGTTGCTGTCGAAGCGGCGGAACTGGGTCGCGAAATCGCCTTCGAACCAGGAATCTCCCCATGCGCCAATGGCTGTCGAGACGCCCAGTTGATCCACAATGCTCAGGAAAGTCTCTTCGACTCGGTTCTGGCCCAGGAAACGGCTATTCAGGATGGCGCCGTCGAGGAACCCCTTGGTCCCGAACAGTCCCACCCGGCCCTGAGAGAAGAGGTAGTCGAGGGTCCCGGCGGCCTGGCCGAGGGACCCGCCGTGGCTGAATTCTTGGAACTTTACGTATTTGAAGCTCGAGAAGACCCCCGCTTGCATCGGTCCGAAGCGGTTGACGATCCCCAGATCGAACTGCCCCTCGTTCCGGCGGAAGCCGTGCCTGAAGTCGCCCTGAGCCTGGACGGCATGACGCCCGCCGAACGGTAGGAACACCTGACCTTGGGCTCCCACGGTCAGGTTGCCGTCTGGCGAGGCGGGTCCTGCCATCAGATTGTAGCGCGCGAATTTGTCGGAGGGCTTCGGGGTCTCCTCACCGATCATTTGGCGCACTCGGCCCTCGGTGACAGGCTTAGGCGCGGCAGCCACCTCGGTTCCCAGCACCTGCTGTGCTTGCTTGAGTTTGTCGAAGTCGGCTTTGAGGGATTGGTGTTTATCCTCGAGTTTCTGGTATTGGTCCTTGAGATCCTCCAGCACCGCCAGGATCCGATCGAGTTTCTTCATCTCCTTTAGAATCTGATCGCAACATCCTTCCTGAGCGTTCCGCCCTTTTCCGATCGACACGATCGCTTCCTGGACTCCCTGATCGCTGACCACTCGACCTGCCCCGTCAGTGACCGTGATCTCGACGCGGCGGTTCATCCAGCGACCCGACCGCAGTGTGTTGTCGGCGGCTGGCCGCCGCTCACCGTGGGCTCCTATCTCGATCTGCTCCGTCGTTGCTCCGTACTTGACAAGAAAATCCCGCACCGCCTCGGCGCGTCTGCGACCCAGATTCATGTTGTAGCCGGCCGGACCGATGCTGTCAGCGTGGCCCTCCAGTCTGACGCGGTAGTCAGGGTGCTGCTCCAGCAGTTCAGCCAGGCGCAGCAGGCTGGGGAACCCGTCGGTGAGGACCGACCGGCTAGTCGCGAAGTTGATCTCTTCCCAATCACCGGTTTTTTGCTGGAGCTGTTGACTGACCGACGGCGTTGCTGAAAGGCAGATGGCAGCGCAAAGATACAGCAGTTGTTTGCCCATCAAACCAAGGCTGTACACGGAGATATTGGACCGATCGTGTCCCGGCCCCGCTTTGTCAAATGATTTCGTTTCAAGCAATTTTTTTCCCATGTGTCTGTCGTGCCGACCTTTCTGAGTTCAGTTCGGTGGGTGGATGCCCGCGGTTAAGTTGTTTTCAAGGGTGCGGTTTAAACCGGTTGCGACGAGTCAAGGGATGCCTAGGATACTTCATCCGACGTTCGACAGCGCAAGCGATAGCTTACGCTCCGAGTCTCACGGTAGCAACTTGGTGCAAGCCCCATGAAGCGACTCTTGAAGCTGGTGGAGGGTGAATTCTTATGGAAAAACTCGCTTCGCCAACACCCTGTGCCTACCCATTGCTCCCACCTCGAAGGCTAATTAACTCCGTCAAACCCCCTGAAAATTCAGCTTGTGTGAAGACTTCGGGAAGTTTTGAACCCATAGAGTGAAATATATGTGAAGCAATGCTTCCCGATGTTATTGTTCAGATTCGGAGAGGTCGGGAGCTGCTCCAAACCGATCTCCACCGAGGCAACCGGCGACTGTCTCCGAGCGGGTCCGCCTCGGACGGAGGAACGGCCATTGCCCAACCCCGACACGCTGAAGCGAGAAAACGAGGCGCTGCGGGACTGTATCTCCAAGCTGAGCGCGGCCAGCTTGCGCATCAGCGCCAGCCTCAATCTTGCGACGGTCCTGCGCGAGGCCGCGGAAAGCGCCTGCGAGCTCACCGGTGCCCGCTACGGTGTGATTGCAACCATCGACGAATCCGGGAAGATTCAGGACGTCGTCACCGCCGGTTTTACGCCCGAGGAGGAACGTCGACTCATGGACTGGCCCAACGGGGTGCGGTTGTTCGAACACTTCCGGGACCTCCCGGGACCGGTCAGACTGCGAGACCTGCCCGACTACGTCCAGTCTCTCGGCTTCTCTTCGAAGCTGGTGCCGTCGAAGACCTTTCAGGGAACGCCGATGTATCACCAGGGCGTCAACTTCGGCAACTTCCTTCTGTGCGGGAAGGAAGGCAGCGGGGAGTTCACCAGCGAGGACGAACAGGTCCTGGTACTGTTCGCGTCGCAAGTGGCGGCGGCGATCGCCAACGCTCGCACCCACCGGGCTGAGCAGCAGGCGAGGGCGGACCTGGAGGCGCTGGTCGAAACATCTCCGGTGGGGGTAGTAGTCTTCGGTGCCAGAACCGGACACCCGTTGAGGGTCAACCGAGAGGCAAGGCGGATCGTCGAGGGTCCGCACCCGTCGGGCAAATCCCCGGAGCAACTTCTGAAGGCCATTACCTACCGGCGTGCCGACGGCCGGGAAATTGCTCTGAACGAATTCCCGCTGGAGCAGGAGTTGAGCGCAGCCACCGCGGTGCGCGCCGAGGAGATCGTGCTCGAGGTTCCCGACGGCCGTAGCGTGAGGACGTTGATCAATGCCACTCCGATCCACTCCGCCGACCGCGAGGTCGAATCGCTGGTCGTGACCATGCAGGATTTGGCGCCGCTGGAGGAGTTGGAACGATCGCGAGCCGAGTTCCTGAGCCTGGTGAGCCACGAATTGCGGGCTCCGTTGACTTCGATCAAGGGATCGACCGCCACCGTGCTGGGCGCCTCACCGCCGCTGGTGCCCAGCGAGATGCGCCAGTTCTTCCACATCATCGATCAGCAGGCCGACCACATGCGGGGCCTGGTCAGCGATTTACTGGATGCCGGGCGCATCGAGACGGGCACCCTGTCCGTGGCCCCCGAGCCGGCGGAAGTGGCCAACCTGGTAGAACTGGCCAGAAACACCTTCCAGAGCGGGGGAGGGAAGCATACCATTCTTGTCGACCTGCCTCCGAACCTGCCCCCGGTGCTGGCGGACCGGAGGCGCATCGTCCAGGTTCTGAACAACCTCTTCTCCAACGCCTCCAGGTACGCTCCCGCACCCTCTCCGATCCGGGTGGGCGCGATGCGGCATGGCGTTTACGTGGCCATTTCGATCTCCGACGAAGGCAAGGGCGTGCCGCAGGACCTGCTACCCTACCTGTTTCGGAAGCACACGCGGGTCGGCGCCGGCGATCAGGAGCGTGGGATCAGGGGGTTGGGTCTGGGCCTGGCCATCTGCAAGGGGCTGGTGGAGGCCCACGGTGGCCGAATCCGGGCCGAGAGCGACGGGAAGGGTCAGGGCACGCGGTTTACTTTCACCATCCCGGTGGCCGAGCAGACCGGACACAGCGTCGCACGCGGCTCGGTCCGAGGCGCTTCCCGCTCACTACGGAAAGGGAAGGAACCCAGACGTGTTCTGGTGGTGGACGACGATCCCCAGACGCTGCGCTACGTTCGGGACGCTCTCACGGAAGCGGGCTATTCCCCTCTGGTGACCGGCGACCCGAGGGAGGTATCCGACCTGGTCAAGACCAAAAAGCCCCACCTGGTCCTGCTGGACCTGATGCTGCCCGGCACCGATGGCGTCGAGTTGATGGAGCGCCTTCCCGAGCTGGGCGACCTGCCGGTCATCTTCATCTCGGGCTACGCCAGGGACGAGACCATCGCCAAGGCCCTCGAAAGCGGGGCCGCCGACTACATCGTCAAGCCCTTCTCACCGACCGAGCTGATTGCGAGAGTCCAGGCGGCCCTGCGCAGACTTGTCCAGCCGCCGGAACCCTTCCAACTGGGGGACCTGGCCGTCCACTATGAGCAACACCGGGTGACGCTGGCGGGGCATCCCGTGGAACTGACGGCCACCGAGTACGAACTGCTCCGCGTACTGTCGGTCAACGCTGGACGGGTAACGACCTACGATTCGCTGCTGCGTCAGGTGTGGAGCGGAAAAGACACTGGCGACTCCCAATCGGTGCGTGCCTACGTGAAAAGACTGCGGCACAAGCTCGGCGACGACGCGGCCAACCCCGAATACATATTCAACGTACGCCAGGTCGGCTACCGCATGCCCAAGCCGAACGACCTGTGATGGCATGGTGCGTTGCCTGCTATTGGTGAGGAATGCGGCTTAAAACCTCCCTCGATTCCAGGTTCGCTTCGATTTCCTGGCGGGTCCGCCATACCGGACGCAGCTGCTTGCGGGCAAACAGGGCCAACTGGTCGCCGCGGTGGCGCGAGTCGGGTTGAGAGGCGTTTCCGTAGCTCAACAGGGCCTTCGCCTGGACCGGTTGGGAAAATTCCACCAGGGCCACGAAGGAATCGCCGAAAAGTGCCCGGAATCGGCCGTCTTTCTCCGGAGCAAACTCCAGGGAGCGAAATATCCCCATTCGGCTGGGACCGCCGCTGGCCGGAAGATCGCGCTCTCCAATTCTCAGGCGATAGACTTCTCCCCAGGGCACGTCCAGGGCGCCGAAACTTTCAATAGTGTTGCGGGCGGCTCGTTCCAAGGCGGCCACGGCAGCAGCGGGCTGGGCCAGTCCCTTGGGCGTGGTCAGGGGCTCCCGCACCTGCCAGGGCGTGGCAAATATCCCCGCGCCTGCGTTCCGAACCCATTCGGCGAAAAGCACGGCGCCCCGGCTCTCCGCCTCGGCCTGTCGGTCCCAACCCTTCAGCACGCGAGCCGCCTGTCGAGCCAGATCGCTTGACCGCGGGCTCACCGCGGCCGTCAGTTCGTCCAGGATGCGGTCGGCCATTTCCATCCGGGTGGAATGCTTGTAGCGGCTCAGGGATTGGAAGCTGATCTTCGGGTCCTGCTTCAGCATGCGCAGCGATCGCTGAGCGCGGAAGCGCAGCCGACGGGGGGCCAGATAGGCGGGGAAATCACCGGGATTCAGCAGCCTGGGGAGGGTCGAGCTCCAGGGCGGATCGTTGGCGTTCTGCACCCACCCGTTGGAGGGATCCACCACCCGGGGCAACTCTTCGTAGGGATGGGTCCGGGTCCAGAGCATATCCGTGCGGTTCCCGGGAACGATTCCCTGCCAATCCTGCCAGCCGCCTCCGGAACGGACCGGTGTTCGTCCACCGAACAGGTAGAGAATGTGCCCCTCCCGATCGGCGTAGATCAGATTGAAGATCGGAATCTGCAGCCGCCTCAACGCCGATTCGAACTCCGGGAGGCTCCTGGCCCGGATCATGTCCCAGTACTGCTCGAACATGTGGGGCTGATCCAGACCGACCAGCCGAACCGCAACCGCCTTGTCGTCCTTGACCTCCAGGACCGGGCCGTGGACCGAGCGGCGCACTGTCAGGTTCTCCCGGCGAGTGGTCCCGTCCGGCTGGCGGACCCGGATGGACTGGGATTCGGTCTCGAAGTCCCTGACGGCTCCATCCCAGCGGTAGCCGCCTTCGACCACTGTCAGCTCGAACAGGTCGATGCCGTCCATCGGATTGGTGGTATGGGTCCAACCCAGGTGATCGTTGAAACCCAAACCCAGGATGGGCATTCCGACCAGAGTGGCCCCGTAGGCATCCACCTCCGGAGTCTTCCACTGGGCTTCGAACCAGGTGAATAGCCCGCTCCAGGGCAGGTGGGGGTTGACCAGCAGCATGGCGTTGCCTCCGGCCGAACGCGAGGGGGCAATGGCCCATCCGTTGGATCCCGGGACCGGTTGCCCGGCTCTGCCGAATGTGACCTCTCTTCCAACAAAGGAGAGGTGGATCACCCGCTGCAAGTGCCCCAGCACATCGGTGGGATCCAGGGGCAGCACGGCCCCCAGCTCGGAATCGATACTCTCCGGGTACCGGCGGGCATAGGCGTTCATCCCCTCCACAAAGCGGTCCAGATACCCCTTGAACCGCGGCTTCTGCGCCAGGTACCACTGCTGTGCCCGCTCGGGCACGCCCATGGTTCTCAGGTAGCGGTCGGAATCCAGGTGGGATTCTCCCCAATACTCCGCTGCCCGGCCGCGAGCCTCGCCGTAGAGCCGCAAGATCAGGTTGGCATGGTTCCTCATCTGGGCCCAGCCAAATGCCCGGAAAAGTTCCCCGGCGTCAGCGGCGTGGACGTGGGGCACTCCCCAGCGGTCCCACAGGATCTCGGTCGGCCCGTGATTACGCGGGCTGCAGGCCCCAACCGCCAGCACCAGCGCCATCCCGGGCAGCAGGATCCATCGGCCCGGTACGCAACGGCTTCGGCTTCTCATCGCCAGCCTCCTTGAACGGCTGATGTCACTTGGTTGAAACAATTGAGGGACAAACTACATGGGACCCAAAAAAGATACCCACGAAGGGGAACGACGAACCACGAATGGACACGAATGAACACCAATATACGGAGTGATGCGTTGAGCTTTTTGCACAATTCGCAGCGGGGCAGTTCATCTTGCCGGCAAACCTGCGGTCCTGCCTTTTTCAACATCGGGTGCGACTCGGTAAAAAACGCTGTCTAACCCCAAAAAGCACAAAAGGCACAAATTGTGTTTTTGTGCCTTTTGTGGCCATTCCCGGCAAACGTCCCGCTGCCGAATTTTGCAATAGGCCCGCTTGCTGTTTGGGGGTGACAACCGATATTGAGAGGGTTATCCACGAAGGACACGAAGTGATACCAAAGTAAAGAGTTTGCAGAAGCAATTCGGTGTCGCTTGCCGTCGAACGAAGTCCATACGCATTCGTGTATATTCGTGTTCATTCGGGGTTCAACTTGGCTAACCATCTGCCATTCTTTGCTCGAATGATCCACAGGTCAGGGCAGAGGGCGCGCCAACCCCTTTCGGGCAGCCCCCTCCATTCTTCCAGAGATAATCACTCCCTGTCATTGCTATTATTGAAAGGCAGCCGCGGCCTTTTTCAATGACCAGGGGCACTTCATGAAATATCTGGTGACGGGCGCCACCGGATTCATCGGCGGCTGCCTGGCCAGGCAGCTCCTCCGGGCCGGACACGAGGTGGCGGCACTGGTGCACAACCCCGGGGCCGCCGGGGACCTCGAGACTGACGGCGCCGTCCTCCATCAGGGAGACGTCCGGGACAAATCCTCCCTGCGGGTTCCCATGAGCGGGGTTGACGGCCTCTTCCACCTTGCCGCCTGGTACCGAATCGGAGTCAAAGACCGGGGGGAGGCCTACCCAATCAACGTGGAGGGCACCCGCAACGTCCTGGAAACAGCCCTGGAGCTGGGCGTTCCCAGGATCGTCTACACCAGCACCGTCGCCGTCTCCTCCGACACCGGTGGAAGGCTGGTCGACGAAGGATTCCGCCACCAGGGCCCCTGGTTGACCGAGTACGAGCGAACCAAGTGGATGGCACACTACCAGGTGGCCCAACCCATGGCCGAGGCCGGCTTGCCATTGGTCATCCTGCAGCCCGGCGTCGTGTACGGACCCGCTGACACCAGCGCCATCGGCACGGCCATCCGGCAGTATCTGCGGGGCCGGCTGCCCGCAACCCCTCAACGATCCACATTCTGCTGGGCCCATGTCGAGGACACCGCCGCGGCTCATCTTCTGGCCATGGAACAAGGCCGGGCGGGCGAGAGCTACATCGTCGCCGGCCCGGTCCACACCTTCCGTGAGGTCTTCGAATTGGCAGAGCGCCTGACAGGCATCCAGGCGCCCCGGATTCACCCGGGACCCGGAACCCTGAAGGCCCTGGCAGCCTGCATGAGCCTGCTGGGAGCTTTCCTACCCCTCCCGCCGACATACGCGGCCGAGAGCCTTCGGGTCACGGCCGGGACAACTTACATCGGCGACGACCGCAAGGCCCGCCGCGAGTTGGGCTTCGCCCCCCGCTCGCTGGAGGAGGGACTGCGGGAAACGCTGGATCACGAAATGGAGCAGTTGGGACTGGTGACGGGCGGGTCCTCCAGAAATTCCTGATCGAAACAACATCGACCAAATGGTGGATTCTTGAGCCCTCTCCAACCCCTTCGTGGCCCTTCGTGGATATCTTTTTCCCTTTCTGCCCGTGTGAGGCACGGCCTCGCAAGTTCATCCCTCCCTTGAAGGTCCAATCGCCCATTTGCTATTCTTGACGGTCAGGAGAACATCGTGATCATGGGCAATCCGGCCCGGGCGTCCCTGGCGATTGTGGCCACCGCCGGGCTGCTGATCGTCGCGGGAAGGGCCAGCGATTCCGCGGTGGATTTCGCCCGCGAGATCCAGCCGATCTTCCAGGAGCGTTGCCTGACCTGTCACGGCAGCCAAGCCCAAATGCACGGTTTTCGGCTGGACCGCAGGTCGGATGCCTTCAGGGGCGGTGACTCAGGTGTCCCGGCCATCGTTCCGGGTAACAGCTCGGACAGCCTGCTGCTGCGCTACGTTTCCGGGCGGGACCCCGAAGTGGTCATGCCGCCGGAGGGACCGCCGCTGACCGGCGAACAGGTGGAGCTGTTGCGGCGCTGGATCGATCAGGGCGCCGTCTGGCCGCAGGAAGAGGACCCCTCCGAATCCCCGACCGGCGCCAGTGATCACTGGGCATTCCAACCCATCTCCAGCCCTGAGCTGCCGGCCGTGCAGGCGAAGGGCTGGGTCAGGAATCCCATCGATGCCTTCGTCCTGGAAAAACTGGAGGTCAACGGCTGGAAGCCCTCCCTAGCGGCCGAACCCCATCAGCTGCTGCGGCGGCTCTATCTCAACCTGATTGGACTCCCCCCCAACCTGGCAGAGCAGCAAGCCTTTCTGAAGGACCCGAGCGAGGCTGCCTACAAGGCGACCATCGATGACCTGCTGGCGCGTCCGGCTTACGGGGAGCGCTGGGCCCGGCACTGGCTGGACCTGGTCCGCTACGCCGAAAGCAACGGATACGAGCGCGACCGCGCCAAGCCCCACGTCTGGAAATACCGGGACTACGTGATCCGGTCCTTAAACCGGGACAAGCCCTTCGACCGCTTTGTGCTGGAGCAGTTGGCCGGGGACGAACTGCCCGACGCCTCGGCCGAGAGCATGATCGCCACCGGGTATTTCCGCCTGGGACCCTGGGACGATGAACCCGCCGATCCCGAAACCGACCGATTCGACCAACTGGACGATATCGTCAGCACCACATCCCAGGTCTTCCTGGGACTGACCCTGGGTTGCGCCCGCTGCCACAACCACAAGTTCGATCCCCTGACCGCCCGGGACTACTACTCCATGGTGGCCGTCTTCAACGGCTTGCAGCGTCCCCGCGACTACCGCACGGAGCTGGACCTGCCGATCGGGACTCCCCGGCAACTGGAGCAGTACCAGGCCACCTCCCACCGGATCGACAGCCTGCAGGAGGAGCTCGACCGGTTGAGAGCCCTCTTGCAACGGGATTTCCTGGAGTCGGGCCGATCCAATTTGCCGGCCCTGGCGGTGCAGGCCTTTCTGGCCCCCGATCCCAGCCGGAAGCAGAAGGGCTTGAGGAAGGTTTTCGAAAAACAGTTGGCGGAAGAAGTGGGAAACGCCCCGGTGCCGGCCGCCGTCCGGGAACGGCTGGAGGCCGGGGAACAAGAGATCCGGGCGCTGGAGGCCGCCCGAATCGACCTGCCCCGCGGCTATTTCATGCACGAGCCGGCTCCGTCCCCGCCCGCCACCCATCTGCTGATCCGGGGTAGCGCCGCCAATCCGGGGCCGGAAGTAGAGCCGGCCTTTCCAGCCATTCTGTCAGAGACCGTCTTTCGGCCGGAGCCCCGGAACAGGAGCAGCGGGCGCAGGCTGGCACTGGCTCGATGGCTGGTCGATCCTCGAAACCCTCTGACCGCCCGGGTGATTGTCAACCGCATCTGGCAAAAGCACTTCGGATACGGGCTGGTTCGGAGCGCCAGCGATTTCGGCATGCGAGGCGAGAAGCCGACACACCCGGAGCTTCTGGATTGGCTGGCCCACTGGTTCGTGCGGGAAGGATGGTCCTTCAAGAAGCTCCATCGCCTGATCCTTACCAGCAACAGCTACCGAATGAGCCGGAAATGGAATGCTCGGTACGGCGAGGAAGATCCGGAGAACCGGCTCTTGTGGCGCATGCCCCGAGTTCGACTGGAGGTGGAGGCCATTCGGGACTCCATGCTGGCGGTCAGCGGCCGGTTGAACCGGCGCATGTACGGGCCCAGCATGTTTCCCAGAATCTCCAGGGCGGCGCTGGAGGGGCACAGCGACCCCGACACCGTCTGGAAGCCTTCCACTGAGGAAGAAGCCCGCTCCCGCCGCACCATCTATGTCTTCCTGAAGCGCTCCCTGGTGGTTCCCATGCTGGAGGTACTGGACCTGTGCGACACCACCAAGACCGCTGCCCGACGGATGACCACCAGCGTGGCCCCGCAGGCGCTCTCCCTGTTCAACGGGGAGTTCGTGAACCGGCAGGCCCGCTATCTGGCCGCCCGCCTGGAGAACGAAGTGGGGACCGACCCGGAGAAACAGATTGAAAGGGCCTATGCCCTGGCGTTGGCCCGGTCTCCCAGCCAGGCGGAAAAAGGCAACCTTCTCGCATTCTTGCGGCGGGAAACCGACAACCAGACCCGACAGCAGGACGTTCTTCCGGCCAACGCACGCCGTGGAGCTCTGCGAGAAATGTGCCGGGTGATTCTGAACCTGAACGAGTTTGTCTATCCCGATTGATCCGGAACGGCTTGTTCTATCCAGAGGTAAAACCATGTCCGATCGGTACATTCCCAACCCCACGCCCTGCGGTCGGAGCCGGCGGCAGTTCCTCTGGGAGGTGGGGGGCGGCTTCGCCGGCTTGGCCCTCGCCGACCTGCTGACTCGCGACGGCTACTTCACACGGACCGCGGCCGCTTCGGACAGTCTCTCCGGGGCCGGCTCCCTGCTGGCCGCCAAGACGCCGCATTTCCCGGCCAAGGCCAAGCATGCCGTCTTTCTCTTCATGAACGGGGCTCCCAGCCAAGTGGACACCTTCGATCCCAAGCCGGCCTTGACCCGCTTTCACGGAACTCCCTACAAGGGGCCCCTGGAGGTCGGCTCCAACAACCGGGCCATCGGCTACCTGATGCAGAGCCCCTTCCCATTCCGCAATCACGGCCGGAGCGGCCTGGAGATCAGCAGCCTCTTCCCCCACACGGCCAAGTTTGCCGATGACCTGTGCGTCATTCGCTCCATGTATACCGACACGGCCGCCCACGCCTCCGGCTGCCTCCAGATGAACACCGGCAACGTCACCATCGGCAAGCCCTGCCTGGGATCGTGGCTGAGCTATGGGTTGGGCACTCTCAACGAAAGCCTTCCCAGCTTTGTGGTGATGACCGATCCCCGGGGCGGGCCCATCAGCGGTGCTTCCAACTGGACGGCCGGATACATGCCCGCACCCTACCAGGGGACCCTGTTCCGAAGCACTGGGGCGCCCTTGCTGGATCTGGCCACCCCTCCCGGCGTCAGCCGGAAGACCCAGCGCCACTCCCTGGATCTCTTGCGGACCCTGAACGAGGAGCACCTGGCCTCACGTCCGCGGGAAGCCGAGCTGGCAGGCAGGATCAACACCTACGAGCTGGCCTACCGCATGCAGACCACTGCCGCCGAGGCGGTAGACCTGGATCGCGAAGACGAGGCCACCAGGGAAATGTATGGCCTGAACCGGCCTTTGACGGCCGACTTTGGCCGCAAGTGCCTGATCACCCGCCGTCTCCTGGAAAACGGCGTCCGCTTCGTTCAACTTTATTCCGGGGGAGGACACATCGAGGACACCTGGGACGGCCACGGCGACTGCATTACCAATCACAAGCTCCACGCCGGAGAAACCGACCAGCCCATCGCCGCCCTGATCGCCGACCTCAAACGCACCGGCCTGTGGGAGGAAACCCTGCTGATATGGGGCGGTGAATTCGGCAGGACCCCCACCAGCGAAGGGGTCGGCAGGCCCGGAAGAGACCACGACTGGCACGGCTTCAGCATGTGGCTGGCCGGCGCCGGGGTCAAGGGAGGACAGGCGGTGGGTTCTACCGACGAGCTGGGATTTGCGGCCGTGGAGCAGCGCTGCCACGTGTCCGACCTCCACGCCACCATCCTGCACCTGATGGGTCTGGACCACACCAGGCTCACCTACTTCTACCAAGGGCTGGACCAACGCCTCACCGGCGTGCGGGGAGAGATTATCCGGCCCGTGCTGGCGTAGCCTGCCTCGCGCCACCAATAGCTAACCGATGGACCTGCAGCAAGGCAGACGGTGGATCGGAGAATGCCGGTCGGTGGCCGGCTTTACCGGAGCCGGAATCTCGACCGAGTCGGGAATTCCCGATTTTCGCAGCCCCAACGGGGTCTGGGCCCGCAACCGCACCGTCTATTATCAGGAATTCCTCGACAACGAAGCCGACCGCATCGAATACTGGCGGCAGAAGGTGGAAAGCTGGCCGGCCATGCGGGACGCAGTCCCCAACCCCGGCCACCTGGCTTTCGTCGAGCTGGCCCGCCAGGGCAAGCTGCTGGCCATGATCACTCAGAACATCGACGGCCTCCATCGTCGTTCGGGCCTGGACAGCGAGCTGATCCTGGAACTCCACGGGACCACGGCCGAAGCGGTCTGCCTCGGCTGCGACCGAAGGATCTCGATGGATGAGGCCGTGGAACGGGTCGGCAAGGGTGAGCTTGCGCCTCGCTGCACCCATTGCGCAGGACTGCTCAAGCCCGCCACCGTTTCCTTCGGCCAGTCGCTTCCCCTGGAAGTGCTGGACCGGTCCCAGCGGGCCGCCCGGGCCTGTGAAGTCTTCCTGGCAGTGGGCTCCTCCCTGGTGGTGGAGCCGGCTGCCTCCCTTCCCCTTCTGGCCAAGCAGTCCGGGGCCAGACTCATCATCCTCAACCGGACCGAGACCCCTCTGGACGGCTTGGCCGACCTGGTGATCCGGGACGAAATCGGACATACCCTGCCCCGGTTGGTGGAACCGCTTTCCTGAAGCACCCCGTTTCTTGCTTTGTACGATCCGTACCGTCGCATTGGGCGGGGGTGCGACTAGGTGAGTAGTGGAGAGTGGAGAGTGGAGAGTGGAGAGCTGTTTGATCGACACGCAAAGCATCTTGTCGGTCTCGGCGCATTCCTTCAAATACGTGCCGCCCCAGCCCCGACGACGGGGCGGAGCATACGAGAGTGGAACATCGAACCTTCATGTCAAATCAGGAACAAGGACCCTTTTCCGTTTGCACGTTGTTCTCCCTATTGAACATCGATGCACAGGATGCACAGGATTAACGGGACAAGAGCTTCCAGCACGAGAGGCCAGCTCAGGCGATGATCCGGTGCGGTTTTGCGGATTCCCGGCATGAAGAGCTAGCCGTTTCCTGAAAAAAATCCTGTATATCCTGTGCATCGATGTGAATAAAAAATTTGCCCATGCTCGACTTTGAACCGGTTTCCAGCCACTAGGCGCCAGCGTTTGTTTCAGGTAAGCGCAGACAGTTCATAATCTGCCAGCTCGTCCCCGAAACCCACGGCTGACAACTCTTCACTCTCCACTCTCCACTGGTCCGAAACACCCCTGTTTCAGTCCGAATTAATCGCGGCGTCCGGGGGCCCGCAGGTTGGTCCCGGCTCATTCCCGGGGCGTCTGGTCGTTGAAGACCTGGGTTCGCTTGAGGAGACGGCGCTCCCGGCCGGGAAACCCTTCCCGGCGGTGCATGGTGCAACGGTTGTCCCAGACCACCAGGTCGTCGATCTGCCAGTGGTGTGTCCAGACGAAGCGCGGAAGCTCAATGTGGCTGAATAGAAGGTCCAGCAGTTGCCGGCTCTCGGAGGGTTCGAACCCGACAACGTACTTGGTAAGGTGGGGACCCAGGTAGAGGGCCTTGCGGCCTGTCTCCGGATGGGTGCAGGCCAGGGGGTGAGACACGGGATAGGGACGATTCTGCGCCTCCACCGAGTGTCGATGGACAGCTCTCAGCCCCCGCAGGCGCGCCTTGAGCGCGTCGTCCAGAGCGTCGTAGGCAGCGTATCCATTGCACCACCGGGTGGCGCCACCGCCGCCCTCGGGGAGCTCGACGGCGTAGAGAGTCGAGATGGTCCCGGGCTGGGGCAGGTAGGAAAGGTCGGAATGAAAACCGATTTCCTCGTTGCTGAGGGCTCCGATCGGCTGTCCGTTCTTCTTGAGATTGGAGATGA
The DNA here is from genome assembly GCA_028875575.1 of Acidobacteriota bacterium. NCBI lineage: Bacteria > Pseudomonadati > Acidobacteriota > Acidobacteriota bacterium. The sequence goes on along the minus strand of JAPPDF010000097.1, from coordinate 56,130 downwards.
GGAAAATCTCCTTGACGGGGCGATCCAGCTGCTTGCGCACGTGCTCCACGGGTTTGCCGAAATGCCGGGTAAAATCTACCTGGTTCCGCTCGCTGATGCGCTGCTTTCTGAAGTAGATCAGACAGTGCTGCCGGAGAGCCTGGCGAATGATCGCCGCCGCATCCGCCGTCAGCGGCCTGGACAGGTCCACTCCCCGAATCTCGGCCCCCAGGGCTCCGCCGGTTGGAATGATCTTCAGTCCTTCAATACCGGTGACGGCCATGGCTCCGCTCCCAGCCCATATCCGATGGAATCGATACAAGCCCTTCGATTATACTGGAGCGGCCATCGGTGGCAACCACAAGAACCGCGAAAGTACTGGCTAGCATAGCCTTAACCCACTGAGTCCTTGACGTCGACCTCACCTGTTCCGGAGAAACCATGAACCACCGACTCGCTCAGGCCATCGGCCTGGTCATTCTCCTGGCGCTCTTCGGAGAGCCTGCTGTGGCCTCAAGCCCCGCAATCTCCCCGCAGGACCAGCCGGCGCCGGATCAGGAGACCGGGGAGTCCGACCGCGGCGAACAAGAGGAACAAACCGACCCGGCCACTCCAGACGACGACACCGACATCCTGCTGACCGATGAGGGCGACATCATCTACACCGAGATCGATGTGACGGGCACCGTGATCCGCGAAACTCCCATCGACTCTCCCAATTCCGTCTCTATCATCAACCGGGAATCCCTCTCCCAGCAGGGATCGCCCTCGGTGGTTGAACTGTTCAAGAACATGAGTGTCAGCGGCGGCGTGCTGGGCGAGTCCAACAGTTGGTACAACGGCACCTCGACCGGCATTGCCGAGACGGTGGCCAACGTGAATCTGCGCTCCCTGGGAGCCTCTCGGACCCTGGTCCTGCTCAACGGACGGCGCCAGACCTACCTGCCGGCCCGGCTTGCCGGCGGCCGCTTTGTGGACGTGAACGCGTTTCCGACCGTGGCCATCGACCGGATCGACGTCCTCAAGGAGGGCGCCGGCGCCGTCTACGGCTCGGACGCGATCGCCGGCGTGGTCAACTTCATCACCCGCAGTCAGTTCGAGGGCTTCGAAGTCACGGCTTCCTACGACCACTTTTCCGGTTCCAAGGACGGAATGCTGGGCGGAATCTGGGGCAGGAAGTTCGGCTCCTCCGCCCACGTGGTGGTGGCCATGGAACACAAGCGCACCGGCCACTTCGGAGCCGAGGAGACCGGCTGGTCGTTGCGCCCCTACCCGGGGTGGTGGTGGGGATGGTCGGGGACCGGCAACCCCGGCGCCTTCATCGTGCCCCAGACCGGAGCCACCGGAATTTCGGCTCTGGTGGAAGCCCCCCGCTTCATCGACCCGGGCTGCGACGCAATGGGGGGATACACGGACAACGGCTCCCGCACCTGCCGCTTCCGCTACCAGCCCTGGGACAGCCTGATCTACGCCCAGCAGCACAGTCGGGGGTTCGCCGAGATCAACGGGACCTTCGGTGACAACAGGAACTACCACCTGGAGATGCTCTACGCCGATGCCCGAATTCCCGACTGGGAGACCACCCCGTCCTTCCCGCCGGTGTCCATTTTCGACGGCCTGCAGGTGATCGGCGCCGATCACCCGGGCAGACGGGCGTTTGTGAGCCAATACCCGATGATGCCCAGCAGCGCCGGCGAGCCGCTGGACCTCACCGGAGAAGAGCCCTGGTACTTCTTCGGCCGCCTGGTCGGCAACTCCGGGCCCGGGCGCAGATCGCCCCGGCAGTCCCGCACCAGGCGTCTGGGAGGATCGGTGGGGGGAGAGATCGCCGAAACCGGCCTCTTCTACGATCTGGGAGCAACCTACTCCGACGCCAGGGGAGAGCTGAGCCACCCGGGGGAATGGGCCCATCGCAAGTTCCTGGCCTATCGGGGTTTCGGCGGCCCCAACTGCGGCGTCAACGTGGCGCGGGACCCGACGGCGCCCTCCGGGATGGCTCTCGGTTCCGTCCCCGAGGGCGTCGCTCCCGGGCGGGGCGACTGCTCCTACTACAACCCCTTCAGCAACGCCATCGGATTCTCGGCCCAGCCGGGCTCCCAGTTCAGAGACACTCAAAACCCCGAGTTTCGGCCCGAACTGGCCAACAGTCCCGAACTGCTGGGATGGATCAACGAGGACGTCACCTTCGTCAACCGGGCCAGCCTGTTGACGACCGACGCCACCCTGAACGGGACGCTGTATTCCAGCGTGGCAAGCTACGCGGTGGGCTATCAGTACCGGCTGGTGGACGTGGGAACGACCCCCAACGCCGCCGGCAACCTGGACATCAACCCCTGCCCGGTCCCGGGTGATACTACCTGTCCGGTGCAAACCGGCTCCTTCACCTTCACTTCCGGAGCCCATCCCTACGACGACCAGCAGGGAACGCACGTGACCTTCGTGGAACTGGCTCTCAAGTTGGGCGAGAGGGTGGATGCCCAGGTGGCCGCCCACTACGAACGCTACGAGTTCGCCGACAGCTTCGACCCCAAGACCTCCATCCGCGTGCAACTGAGCAACCTGGTGGCCCTGAGGGGCACGATTCAGACCTCCTTCCGCACTCCCTCGGTGGACGACCTCAACCAGGACCTGGTCACCACCACCGACTACGTGGCCGCCAGCGGGACCTGGAAGGCCATCAGCACTTCCGGGAGCACCACTCTGCTTCCGGAAGATGCGCTCACCTACAACCTGGGCGTGATCGTCAAGCGCGACCCCGACTTCGACTTCACGCTGGACTACTGGGGATTCGACTTCAACAACCCCATCGGGGTCCTTCCCCACGCCGCCCTGGCTTCCGCCTACGCCGACCCGGCCACTCGAAGCGCGGTGCAGGATCGCATCTTCTGTCCCGGCAACCGCAATGACGGCAGTTGCGAACCGGTGGACATCGAGAGAATCCGCGTGCACCACATCAACTGGCCGGGCATCAAGACCTCGGGGATCGACTGGCACCTGGGCGGCCGCAGGCTCATGGGACCGGGTGTGCTGGTTGGCCGCCTGGACGGCAATCACACCCTCGACTTCGAAGTGGAGGCGCTCCGCCACAACGACGTGGTACTGCGTCCCAGGGAGCAGGCGGCTGGCTACCTGAACCGGACCAATCCGCTGGCCCCTCCCCTGCCCCGCTGGAGAACGCACGGCAGCCTGGGCTACCACTGGAGGCACTACGGCCTGATCGGAGGGGTGCACTACATCTCGGGATACGAGGATCGGGACACCGTGGCCGCCTACAGTCAGATCGACAAGTTCCTGACCTTCGACATGAACTTCCGGTGGCAGATTCCCAATTCCGGAACGACGGTGACCGTTTCCGCGCTGAACCTGGCCGACCAGCGGCCTCCCCTTGTGAACACCGAGCTGGCCTTCGATTCCCTGACGCACAACCCCCGGGGGCGCAGGGTAAAGCTGACCGTCACCCAGCGGTTTTGACCGGGGCCGAATCCAGGCCCCATAGCCGTCAGCACTCTTGTCTTCCCGGGAAACGATCCATGGAACCAGGACTGGTCCAACAGGCCCGGCAGCATCCCGACCGAACCGCCGTTCTGGCCGAGGGCGCCTGTTTCTCCTACCGCGATCTGCTGCGGGCGTCGGCCGGTGCGGCGGGGAGACTGCTTCAAGGAGCCGCCGACCTCGAGGAAAAGAGAGTCGCCTTCCTGCTACCCCCGGGGTTTTCCCACGTGGGCACCCAGTGGGGAATCTGGAGAGCCGGCGGCATTGCCGTGCCCCTCTGCACCTCCCATCCGCCGCCGGAGTGGGAATACGTCATCCGGGACTCCGGAGCCCACCTGGTCGTCGTCCACAGATCCTTTGCGGAACGGATCCGTCCGGTCGCCCGCAGGTGCGACGTGGCCCTTATGGATGACGCCTCTGCGGAACCGGACTCCGCCTCGGTGCGGCTGCCCTCCATCTCTCCCTCGCGACGGGCCATGATCGTCTACACCAGCGGCACCACCAGCCGGCCCAAGGGAGTGGTCTCCACCCATGGAAACCTCGAGTCCCAGATCGAGACACTGGTCCGGGCCTGGGGATGGCAACCACAGGACCATATCCTGCATGTCCTTCCCCTGCACCACGTGCACGGCATCGTCAATGTTCTGTGCTGTGCTCTCTGGTCGGGCGCCACCTGCGAGATGCTGCCGGGATTCCAGGCCGGCGAGGTGTGGGAGCGATTCGTCCGGAGCCCCCTGACGCTGTTCATGGCGGTACCGACCGTTTATTCCATGCTGATCACCGCCTGGGAGGCCTCGCCTGCCTCCCGACGAAAGATCTGGTCTCAGGCCTGCTCCAAGCTGCGCCTGATGGTCTCGGGCTCGGCGGCGCTGCCGGTGCAGGTGCTGCAGAAGTGGCAGCAGATCAGCGGCCACCGGCTGCTGGAACGCTATGGCATGACCGAGATCGGGATGGCCCTCTCCAACCCCCTGGAGGGCGATAGGCGGGCGGGATACGTGGGCACACCGCTTCCAGGCGTCGAAGTGCGATTGGTGGACGACCAGGAGAAACCGGTCGAGTCCGGCACTCCAGGGGAGATTCAGGTCAAGGGACCCGGAGTCTTCGCGGAGTACTGGAGAAGACCGGAGGAAACCCGGGCAGCGTTCACGGACGGTTGGTTCCGGACCGGTGACGTGGCCGTGGTCGAGAAGGGCTCCTACCGCATCCTGGGCCGCCAGAGCGTGGACATCATCAAGACAGGAGGATACAAGGTCTCGGCCCTGGAAATCGAAGAGGTGTTGCTGACCCACCCGGACATTGCCGAGTGTGCCGTGGTCGGACTTCCCGACAGGGAATGGGGAGAGTGCGTGGCGGTGGCGCTGGTTCCCCGCTCCGGCCGGTCCCCCGATCCCGACCGCCTGCGCCTGTGGGCCAAGGCCAGGCTGGCTGTCTACAAGGTGCCCCAACATTTCCTGCAGATGGATGACCTGCCCCGCAACGTGATGGGCAAGGTCAACAAGCACGATCTGGCCAGGCACTTCCCGGCCGGCTAGCCTGCATTTACCTGAAACAAACTAGAGCCCATTGCAATATCGGCTGCGACTTGGTGAGAAATTCAGGTTCACCACAAAAAGCACAAAACGAATTTTGATATCGTTCCGCTCTCTTTGTGTTTTTGTGCCTTTTGTGGCCATTCCCGACAAAGATTCCGCCGCCGAATTTTGCAACCGGCTCCACCCGATTGATCCGCACGGCATGAAAGGGGACCGGCTTACCCGGCGTGCAATGCATCACGTCACCTTGGTTTTCTTATATGTAAAGGCATGTTTAACTTAAGTAAGGAATCAGGTGTTCTCCATGGTTGAATCCGCCGTCACTTCAAAAGGGCAAACGACATTGCCAAAATCCGTGCGGCAGGCACTCGGTGTCAGGACCGGAGGTCGCGTACGTTATGTCATCCTGGACAATGAGGTCCGAATCTTGCCCGTGCGGTCCATCGGGCGACTCTTTGCAGCATTGAGACATGACGGCCCTCACCGCACGCCGGAGGACATGGAACAGGCTGTTGCCGAGGGAGCCTGCGAGTAGGACCCGGCTTCGCAATGGTAGACTTTGGGTTTGAAGCACAATCAGTTGTCCGTACTCCCCAATCAAAAATCCGAAATCAACAATTCCCCTCGTGCCCCTTCGTGGATATCTCTTTTCCCTTAATCGCGTGTCGGTCCGAGTCTCCGCCTCGCTAGTCCATCCAACCAGGAGGTTCATCTTATGGCTCCCTCTATCAAGGTTCTCTTGCTTGCCACGCCCCCTCCCGACTTCTGGGAGCAGGAGGCAATGAAGTTGATTGCCCCCCGTCACCAGGTTGTCCGATTCGACCCCAAACAGGACCCGGCGCCACAATTGCAGGGAGTAGACGCGGTGTTGGACATAGGCGGTCCCACGGACAAGCGGCCGTTGGCCGACCTCCTGGCCGGTTCGGTCAAGTTGTGGCAGCTGGTCAGCACAGGATTCGACAACTTCGACGTGGACTACTGGCGTGAGAGGCGGATCCCGGTCGCCAACACCCCCGGCGGTTCCAGCGCCGTCTCCCTGGCCGAATGCGCCCTGATGCTCATGATCATGGTGTCCCGCCGCTGGCCGGAATCCCAGGCTCTTCTCCGGGACCGGGTGGTGGGCAGACCCAAGGGGCTGGACCTGGAAAACCGGCGTCTGGGCCTGGTGGGCTTCGGCGCCAGCGCCATCGAGCTGGCGCGGCGGGCCAAGAGCTTTTCCATGAAGATTTCGGCCATTGACATCCGGTCCATCTCCCGGGAGGAACAGGAGGAGTTTGGAGTCGATTTCGTGGGCGCACCCGACCAACTGGACGAGATGATCGCTCACAGCGACTACCTTTCGCTGCACCTCCACCTCAATCGGGAAACCCGGCATACCATCGACGGGCGCCGGCTCCGGCTGATGAAGCCCACCGCCTACCTCATCAACGTGGCTCGAGGTGCCCTGGTGGACCAGGAAGCCCTCTATGCGGCCCTGATCGAAAAACAGTTGGCCGGGGCCGGCCTGGACGTCTTCGCCGAGGAGCCCGTCGATCCGGATTCCCCGCTGGTTCAACTCCCCAACGTGGTGGCGGCGCCCCACATTGCCGGCCAGACCCAGGAGACGGCCGAGCGGCGAGCCGCCATGGCCGCTGAAAACCTGGACCGGGTGGCCCGCGGACTCGATCCGATCTACCGCATCGACCTGTAAATTGCCGAGGGATGGCGCCGAATGACGGGGCGGGAGAATAGTCGGGCAACCACAAGGGTTGCCCCTACCGTTCGATATCCGGCCAGGGGTGGCGGGAGGGATCGATGAGGCGGCTGGGAGCGAAGTAGGCGGGGGGATAGTCGTCGGGCTCGTCGTCCAGGCCCAGGATGCGGTTGACGATACAGCGGCCGCCGTTGAAGGACACCCCGCTGCCGGAGCCGGCCATTCCGCCGATGATGTGTCGGCGCTTCCCATCCAGCAGTCCGACGATGGGATATTCATCCGGCGTATAGCTCACGGTGCCGCTCCATTCGTTGGCCATGCGGAGCCGAAAGGGACCGAATTGCTTCTTCATCTCCGCCGCCACGAACCGGGTGAGAAAACGTGAGGGCTGGTTGCGGCCCGCCTCCTGATCGGGGACACGGGGACCGCCCGAACCGAAAAGGACCCGGCGGGCGTAACGTCCGGCGAAGTACCAGGAGCCGCTGATCCCCACGTGGGGCTTCATGTTTTCGGGCCCGCCGTCGCCGCTGGCTGCCTGCTGCTGCATGGGCAGGATGCAGTCGTGCAGCAGCGGATAGATCCTGGGAGTGTAGGACTCGGTGGCGTAGACCAGGTGGCGGGTCCACAGGGAGCCTCGGGTAGTGGACACGCGATAGAGCTCTCCCTCGTCCTCGACCCCTGTCACACGCGTTCGGGTCATCAGTTCCACGCTCGGCTTTCCGAGCGCGGCTCCCAGCAGACACCAGACCCACTTGGCCGGGTGCCAGGAAGCCGCCGCCCGCGAAAACCCGGACGGATGATCCACCCGCATGCCGCTGCGCTCCAGGACCTCCTCGGGACCGATGGAAGTCCAGTCGGTGAAACCGGTTTCGACCGCCATCTTCACCGATGCCTCCAGCCCCTCCTGACCCAGGGCATCCTGGCCCTGAACCCAGCCCGAACGGGAATAGTCGCAGTCGAAGCCCTCGCTCCGGATGGTCTTCTCGATCATTTCGGCGTTGCGGTAGGCCCCTACACAATAGACCCGGGCGAATTGACGGGCCAGGCGCTGCCGCTGGTCCCGTTCCAGATCGGGACGCAGGCTCGGCAATCTTTCCAGCACGGTGTCGTATACATACTTGAAGTAGCGGCCCATCACCACCAGCCCCTCGTTGCGTCCCGAGCTGCCGCTGGCGGGATCATCCATCTCCAGCACCAGCAGACGGCGGTCGTCCGGAGCCCTGCGGGCCCAGTGGTAGGCCACGGCTGCACCGGTGAAGCCGGCGCCGATCACCACCGTGTCCACCTCCTGCGGCAGTCGGGCCGAAGGGTCGCTTTCCCAGGGGTGATTGGCCAGGGGGTTGGCGTCGATCAACCACATGGGGGTCCTGGAAATCCTGCCTTCGATGACCAGATCCCGGTTGGCGTCCGGGATCGTGACCCACATCTGGCGCCAGGCCCACCAGACCAGCTTTGCCCACCTGACGACAAGGGAGTGGCCGGCAAATTGGGCGTCGGCGTAGATCCTGGCTGTCTGCAGATCGGCCGGACGCAGACCGAACAGCAGCTCCAGGGCAACACGCAGACGTGTGCCCAAAGGCACGGCTGCCTGCGAATGGGAGCGGGTGGTTGAGGTTGTTTCGGACATTGGGCGAAATTCTACCAATGGCTCGTGCCGGGCACAAGCCCGGCTGACGCCCACGGATAACTGCTGCCGCCGCTTCGCGGCTCCGCTGGATTCCCTGGGATGACGCCCGGGTTCAGCCCCAGTGCCTTGCGATCAGCGGGTCCAGGAATGCCTTGCTTTCGGAAAGGACCTTGCGGTAGTCCCTGGAATAGCCCCAGGCAAAGGCCTCGTACTCCATGGCGATGTAACCGTGGTAGCCGGCTCGAGCCATGGCGCCCAGCAAGCCGTCGAAGTCCACCTCCCCCTGGCCCAGTGGCGGAAAGACGATGTTCTCCGGATCGCCCGCCGCATCCTTGGCATGCATGTGAACCACGCGGTCCTTCAGGGTGTTGAACACCGTGACCGGCGAGTCTCCCCGAATGTGGTAGTGGGCGCAATCGAACAGGGCCTGCAATCCTTCCAGACCACTGGTGTTCAGCAGCTTCCGCATGGTCTTGAGGTTGTAGATCAGGGACCCCGCCGGACTGCCGGCTTCGATGGCCAGGGCAACGCCCAGGCGTTGGGCGGTCGGCAGCACCTGGCGCAGGACCTCGACGGACCAATCGAAGAACCACTGCTCATATCCGTAGGCATTCTTCCCTCCCCCGGCGGTGACCACGATGGGAGCCCCCAGGTCGGCTGCCATTTGGACGGAACCTTCCAGAAACCGGGCGTTGGCGGCCCTCTCCGCCGGATCTCGGGCACAGAGGTTGGTGTGGGCATTGAGGGCGGCGATGGCGATTCCGGCCTCTTCGGCCCGTTTTCGCACCTGCTCCCGCTTGCCGGACCCGTCTTCGGGGCTGAGGTGGGGGGTGGGTATGGGAACGAAGGGAGGTGCGATTTCCAGGCAGATGTCAATGGCCGCGTAGCCGTGCTCGGCCAGCACGTCCATAGCCTGCTCCACCGGCAGGTCGCTCAGCAGGTTGGAGTTGCAACTGATGCCCTTCATTGGTGGCTCCCTGACCGGCGGTCGATGTTCCCACGGCCGCGCCGGAACCCGAGCGCTTACAGGCCCACGATTCTGCGGGCTTCCTCCGGCGAGGCGACCTCCCTGCCGATTTCCGCGGCGATGCGCACGGCCTTTTCCACCAGCTCGGCGTTTGTCTTGGCATAGACCCCGGCCTCCAGGTAGGGACAGTCTTCCATGCCGATGCGCACGTGCCCTCCCACGGCAATGGTGTGAGCCACCATCGACCAGTACACCGGCGGCTCCATGCAGCTCATGCTCCAGTTGGCGTGGGGGGGAAGGTTGTCCACCATGTACTGCAAGGCCCGAATGGTGGGAGGAGTCCAGCTCTGGCCGTCCCAGCCGAAGAAGAGCGTGAGCCACAGGGGATCGGCCAGCAGGCCGGGTTCCTGCTCCCGCACCCCTTCGTCGGTCCAGAAATCGCCCGATCGAATCTTGCCGATAGCCCAGAAGGCGCCCGTGCTGAAGCATTCGATCTCCAGCTTGACGCCCCGCTCCTTGGCCAGGTGCGCGTACTCCCGCAGCTCGTTGATGGGATGGACGGAGTAGACGCTGAAGGGCGGATATTCCGGATCGGGCTGGAAATACTCGTCGTGGGAGTTGAAGTTGATGGAGCTCATGTCGGGCCGCAGGGTCTCCCAGAGCTCCAGCTTCTGTTCCAGGCGCATGCTGGCCATTCCAAACTGCATGATGGGATTGAACCTGGCGCGAATCCGCTCGGAGATGTCCCGCCAGCCTTCCATGTCCGGGATGGACAACTTGCGCCCGTCCGGTTGAATGACGGGATCGTGGGTGTAGGCGCCATGGGTGTGCACGATGGCGGCGCCGGCATCCAGGGCGCGCAGGTACTCCTCGGCCACGCCCCTGGCATCGGTGCAAGGCGTCAGGTAGGGATTGCGGGGATAGGACCCGGTGGAATCGGTGGTCACCGTAATGACGAGCTTGTCCATGGCAGTTCCTCATGAGGCCCCGCGGGAACAACCCTGGCGGGGAGAACAGGCTGCTCACTATACTGATTCCGGCTTTCGCTCGTAAACCGGATAGTTCCAGCCCGCGGGCAGGGTGGCCACCCAGCGCGGGGATGACCGGGCGAACGGGACCAACCGGGCAACCACAAGGGTTGCCCCTACGGGGCAGGCCGGGATAGCCGTGCGGACGGGCGAGGTCCGGGGTTTCCCCCGGCCGACCCCTGTGCGATAATTCCCGGTCTCCAAACGTTACCGGGAAAAGGGGAAGAGATGAACCAGAGCAGCCTGCGAGCGGGCTTGGCGCTATTGACGATTGCAGTCGCTTTACTCGGATGCGGTCCAGTGAAAGACCCGGAGCAGGAACGGATCGACCGGGCCGTGGCCGCCATCGACGACGCCGCCGCCAAGGCGGCCCGGGATCCCACCCGCCCGGTATACCACTATCGCCCGCCCGCCCTGTGGATGAACGATGTCTGCGGCGGCTTCCACTACCGGGGCTACTACCACGTTTTCTTCCAACAGGGTCCGTTGTCGGACGGCCACAACCGAGGGCGCGGCATCGGCTGGGGACATACCAGGAGCCGCGACCTGGTGAGTTGGGAGCACTTGCGTCCCGTTCTGATGCCGCCGGAAGGCGCAAGGCTGGAAGCCTCCGGCAGCGCCTTCATCCGAAAGGACGGCAGTCCTATCCTGTTCTTCGCCCATACGCCCATGGATCTCTCCAAGAACAAGCGCGAACAGTGGGCGGCCGAGCCGCTCGATGAGGACCTCATGGTCTGGCGCAGGTTCGATATCGGCCTGGCGGCAGGAAAGAGTGGGATCCCCGAGGACGTCAAGGCCAACTGGGCAGACATGTTCGTATTTCAGGTGGGAGACGGCGTCTTCGCCACTTTCAAGGAAACCGAGGGGCTGATCTGCAAGGCGAAAAACGATCGACTCACCGCCTGGGAAGCGGTGGGCAAGGTCGAGGGGGTCGATGGCGAATGCCCCAATCTCTTTTCGCTGGACGGCCGCCAGGTGGTGATCCGCTCCACCTATCCCATCAGCTATCTGATCGGCGACTTCGATCCGGACGCCATCGCCCTGGACCTCAAGACCCCGCCTCGCGTTCTGGACTACGGCTATGGCGGCGAAGAGATGCCGACACCCCTGCACCGGGGTGTCTACGGCACCACGGTGTTCACCGATCAGGCCGGTCGCACCATCCTGCTGGGATGGGTGAGCGGCTTCAAACCCGATCGTGGCTGGAACGGCTGCATGTCGCTGCCCCGCCTGCTGAGCCTGGACCAGGATGATCGTCTCATCCAGACCCCGGCGCCGGAACTGGAACGACTGCGGGGAAAACATCTGAAGCTGGAGAGTCTGAGCCTGGCCGACGAGTTGAAAGTCGTTGAGGGCGCCGCCGGGGATGCGCTGGAGATCAAGGCCGAATTCGTCCCGGGAGATGCCGGCGCTTTCGGCCTGAAGGTTCGTTGCAGCCGGGATGGGCAGAACGGCATTTCATTGCGTTACAGCGATGGGACTTTGAACGTGGCGGGAACCGAGGTGCCGCTGGAGGTCGGTTCCAGGACTCTCAAGGTGCACCTGTTTCTCGACAAGTCCGTCCTGGAAGTGTTTATCGACGAAGGACGCACCGCGGTTACGCGGGTCAACTACGCGCCGGCGGAGGATCTCGGTATCGCTGTTTTTGCCGAGAACGGCGCCGCCGTGCTGAAATCGCTGGACGTGTGGTCCATGAACTCCATCTGGTGATTTTTTTGAAGTTTGAAGTGTGAAGTTTGAAGTTTGAAGGAGGAAGGGTGAAGCGTAGAGGGTGAAGCGTGGAGGGTGCAGGGTTTTTGGATCGATGCGTCCAGCGTCTTGTTTGTCTCGGCGCAGTCGATCAGATAGCGCAAACGGGGCATTAGGCGCTTGCCCGACCTTGTCTTGGCTATAGGGATAAAGGTAAAATTGATTTTCCTTTTCCGGCTTGGATCAGTCGTTGGATGAATCGATCGTCGATCCCCGTGAACCAGAAGAAGTGACCGTGTCGGCAAGCATTCCTATCCGAAAGTCCACGGGCTTGGCCCTCTTGCTGCTGGGGGGACTCCTCTCGACAGCCTCCCGGTCTGCGGCCGCCGGTGCCGATGCCCTGCAACCCCCGGTTCTCAAGCCTGCCGAGGTCGAATTCTTCGAATCCAAGATCCGCCCGCTGCTGGTTGATCGCTGCTACGCCTGCCATTCAGCCGAGCCCGCTCCCATGGGGGGATTGCGCCTGGACACCCGAGAGGGATGGGTAACCGGGGGAAGCCGAGGTCCCGCCATTGTCCCCGGCAACCCCGCCGGAAGTCTGCTGATCCAGGCCGTCAACTACAAGGATCCCCAGTTGTCCATGCCGCCCGAGGGAACCCTGCCACCGGAGGAGATCGAGCTGCTGGAGCAGTGGGTGGGGGTCGGCGCCCCCGACCCCAGAAGCGACGCTTCCGGAGTCGCGCCGGTCCAGGACTCCATCGACCTGGAGGAGGGGCGCAGGTTCTGGTCGTTTCAGCCCCTGGCTCAACCGGCGCTTCCCGCCGTGCAGGACGGTGACTGGGTCCGTTCTTCCCTTGACCGCTTCGTGCTGGCCCGACTGGAAGAGAAGGGACTCAAGACGGTGGGACCGGCCGACCGGCGCACCTGGCTTCGCCGGGTCACCCTGGATCTGATCGGTCTGCCACCCTCCCCGGAAGAGGTCGAGGCCTTCCTGGCGGATACTTCACCCCAGGCTTTTGAGACCGTGGTCGACCGCCTGCTGGCCTCTCCCCACTACGGGGAGCGCTGGGCCCGCTACTGGCTGGACCTGGCCCGCTACGCCGAAGAACAGCGCGCCAACAACCATAGCCGCAAGGAACTGCCTTACGCCTACAAGTATCGGGATTGGGTCGTGGGAGCCTTGAATCGGGACCTGGGCTATGACCGGTTCATCATGCAGCAGATCGCCGGGGACCTGATGAGCGGTGTGGGCATGGAAGGGTGGAGCGCCCTGGGTTTCCTTTCCCTGGGTCCCATCTACGAATCCGATGGCGGTGGAAAGGAGAGCAAGCTGCGCCACCGCTACGACACCATGGATGACAAGATCGACACCATGTCTCGGGCCGTTCTGGGCTTGACGGTCTCCTGCGCCCGTTGCCACGACCACAAGTTCGATCCCATCCCCACCGAGGACTACTACTCCCTGGCGGGCGTTTTCTTCAACACCGAGTACGTGTCCCGCAAGTGGACGGTGCCCTCCAAGGTGTCCGATCGCTACGAGTACCTGGAAGCGGTCCTCAAGGACAAGAAGAAATGCGTCGAAGAGGCCAAGACCAAGAAGATCTTCTTCCAGGACGACGAGGTCGACGCCATGAAGGAGCAACAGAAGGTCGTCGACGCTCTGACTGCCAAGCTGGAAGCCTTCAAGGAGACGCTGCCCCCTGAGCCGACCCATGTCCACAGCGTCACCGAGGGTGGCTCGGAGGACATCCCGGTGGCCATCAGGGGAGATCCGGTGCATCCGGGCAAGATGGTGCCCCGCCGATTCCTGCGCGTCATCGCCGGGGACCGGCCGGCTCCCTTCACTCAAGGCAGCGGCCGGCTGGAGCTGGCCCGGACCATCGTCAGCGAGAACAATCCGCTGACGGCCCGGGTCATGGTCAACCGCATCTGGCAGCACCACTTCGGTCAGGGCCTGGTTCGCACGCCCAGCAACTTCGGATTCATGGGAGAGCCTCCCACCCACCCGCTGCTGCTGGACTGGCTGGCCGGCCGCTTTATCGACTCCGGCTGGTCCATGAAGCGCCTGCACCGGGAGATCCTGCTGTCTGCCACCTACCGCCAGAGCAGCACTTTCAACCGCGGCAATTTCGAGGTGGACGGGGAAAACCGCTGGCTCTGGCGCATGAATCCCAGGCGGCTGGACGTGGAGGCCTGGCGGGACGGACTGCTGGCGGCCGCCGGCGAGCAGGATCTGCAGATCGGAGGCCCTTCGGTCGAGAACATTCTCGGCAGCCGTCGGCGAACACTCTACGCCTCCGTCCACCGGGACATGCGCTCGGCCTCCGACCAGTTCCTGCGCCTGTTCGACTTTCCCAGCGCCTGGCTCTCCCGCAGCCAGAGAACCGTCTCCACCGTGCCTCAGCAGCAGCTCTTTCTGATGAACAGTCCCTTCATGGTGGCTCGAGCCCAAGCCCTGGCCCGGCGCCTCTCCGTGGTGGAGGAAAACGGCAAGCGCATCGATGAGGCCTTCCGCCTGGTGTTCTCGCGGCCCCCATCGGAAACGGAACGGAGATTGGCGCAGGAATTCCTGCAGGAAGACCCGGGAGTGGACCCGCCCAAGCGGCTGACCCGCTGGGAACAGTACGCCCAGGTGCTGCTGAGCTCAAACGAATTGATGCACGTGCGCTGAGAGGGACCGAATACCAACTCATATGGATGGGATAGCCAACCCCGCAAGCGTTGCGGCGTTGGAGCACACCGGCGGGGGCCTGGGCAAGAGAATAACGACCCAGGCGCAGCTGGAGGAAGTCGTCGAATCGGTGCAACGGCAGGCACGCGTTGCGGTGGATCTGGAGTCCAACAACTTCCACCGCTACCCCGAACGGGTGTGCCTGGTACAGCTTGCAACCCTTGACGCCGTATACATCATCGATCCGCTCTCGATCGAGGACATCACACCTCTCGGGGAGTTCCTGGCCAACGCCGCCGTCGAGAAGGTTTTCCACTCTGCCAACTCCGACCTGCGGCTCCTGGATCGTGATTGGAAATTCACCGTAAGCGGCCTGTTCGACACCAGTATGGCCGCCGCCTTCGTGGGATCCGAAAAGCTCGGCCTGGCAGCGGTCCTCACGGAATATCTGGGCATCGAGATCGACAAGAACAAGAAGTTGCAGCGGGCCGACTGGTCTCGCAGGCCGCTTACGGGAGCCCTGCTTCGGTACGCGGCCCTGGATGTGCTTCACCTCGACCGGCTTGCGACACTCCTGTACGAGGAGTTGGACAGGCTTGGCAGAACGGAGTGGGTAAGGGAGGAATGCCAGCGGCTTGAGGGCATTCGCTATGTGGCGCCGGACGCCGAGTGGAAATTCCTCTCGGTCAAGGGCAGTCGAGACCTCGACGGACGGGGATTGGCGGTCCTGCGATCGCTCCACGCCTTTCGCGAGACAGAAGCGCTGCGGTGTGATCGGCCGCCGTTCAGAATCTTTTCCGACGCGGCCATGGTGGAGCTGGCGGCCAGCCCCTACTCCGATCCTGCCCGTGTCAAGGGCCTAGGAAGATACGGAGACGGCCGTTTATCCCTGGGAGTGCGCCAAGCCATCCAAGAAGGGATCAGGACGGGCCCCGTCCAGCGCCCGCGGAAGCGCAGGGCGGGGTTCAGGGAGAATCGAACCCGGCTGCGTCTCCTGAAAGAGTGGCGGGCCGGAGAAGCGAGTCGCCTCAGGCTCTCTTCATTTCTGCTCTGGCCAACCGCCAGCCTGGCGCGTCTCTCCACCACCTGGACGGATGGGCTCGACGACGAGATGAAAAGCAAGGATGTTCGCCGATGGCAGCGTCAGGAACTTGGAGAAGCACTATGGACTTTCGTACACCGTTGTCCCGCCGGGAACTGCTGAGCCGGGTCGGCACGGGAATCGGTTCCCTGGGACTGGCAGCCGTAATGGACCAGGCCGGATGGCTCGGCTCCGACACCCTGCAGGCCTCGGAAGCGCGGCTCGGCAGCTCCCTGCTTCCCAAGGCCCCTCACTTCGCACCCCGGGCCAAGCGGGTGATTCACCTGCTGATGAACGGCGGCGTCTCTCACGTGGACACCTTCGACCACAAGCCCCTGCTGGAGAAATACCACGGCCAACGCCCGGCAGCCGTGGACATCAAGACCCTGCGCAAGACCGAGGGCTTGATGAAGTCGCCCTTCGAGTTCCAACGCCATGGCCAGTCCGGCCGCTGGGTCAGCGAACTCTTTCCCCACGTGGCCCAGAGCATCGACGACCTCTGCATCATCCACTCCATGCATACCGACCTTCCCGAGCACGTGGCCGGGCTCTTGATGATGAACACGGGGGCGGTTCAACCCAACCGGCCCAGCCTGGGCGCCTGGCTGGGATACGGTTTGGGCACGGAAAACCAGAACCTGCCCTCCTTCATCTCCCTGTGTCACAAGGGACGCCACCGTCCCGGTGAGCCTGGCTGGAACAGCAGCTTCCTGCCGGGCATCTACTCGGGCACCTTCGTGGACACCGGGAACCTGGACCCCAGCAAGGTCGTCCCCGACCTGCGCAACCCCTACCTGTCCCGTGCCGAGCAGCAGCGGCAGGTCGACCTGCTGGCCCGCATGAACCGCTTGAACCTGGAGCAGGTGGAACGGGACCAGGCCCTGGAGGCCAGGATTCAGTCCTTCGAGCTGGCCTATCGAATGCAGACGGCCGCCCCCGAGGCCTTCGACCTCAGCCGGGAGACTCAAGCCACCCGCGATCTCTACGGGATCACCGATGAACCCACCTACAGCACCATCGGCGGACGCCCCTTCGGAGGCTTCGCCGAGGGATGCCTGCTGGCCCGCCGGCTCTCGGAACGGGGGGTCCGGGTGGTGCAACTGGCCTTTGCCCCCGACATCGCCTGGGACGACCATGGCGACATCCTGTGGCATCGACCCAAGGCCAAGGACTGCGACCAGGCCATCGCGGCCCTGCTCAAGGACCTGAAGGCCCGGGGTCTGCTGGAGGAGACCCTGGTGCTCTGGGCCGGCGAGTTCGGCCGCACCCCCACCGCCGATCCCAGCACCAAGAGGCCGGGGCGGGACCACAACCACTACGGCTTCACCGTGTGGATGGCCGGAGGAGGCGTCAAGGCAGGGATGACCTACGGCGCCACCGACGATTTCGGCATGCGGGCCGTCCACGACCGGGTGCATGTCCACGACCTGCACGCCACCATCCTGCACCTGATGGGCCTGGACCACGAACGGCTCACCTACCGCTACTCCGGCCGCGACTTCCGCCTCACCGACGTCCACGGAAGGATCCTCCACGAGATCCTGGCCTAGCCTGGGCACAACCATCACGGGATTCACGGACAAGTCCCGCCTCCGCCCTGCCGGGCAAATCATTCGAGGAAGAAACTGACGACGCTTGTCGAAGACGAACCACGACTTACCTGAAACAAACGCTGGCGCCTAGTGGCTGGAAACCGGTTCAAAGTCGAGCATGGGCAAATTTTTTATTCACATCGATGCACAGGATATACAGGATTTTTTTCAGGAAACGGCTAGCTCTTCATGCCGGGAATCCGCAAAACCGCACCGGATCATCGCCTGAGCTGGCCTCTCGTGCTGGAAGCTCTTGTCCCGTTAATCCTGTGCATCCTGTGCATCGATGTTCAATTAGGTGGAAAACCATGCTAACGGAACAGGACCCTTTTCCCCGAAAGGCTATGAAGATTCGTTGTTTCACTCTCGTATGATCTGCCCGGCAGGGCAGGGGTGGTACTTGTCTGGAACGCCCCTGTTTCGCCCCCTATGAGCTGCCTCGTCGTATGGGACGGCGGCGCAACCAGGTGAAAAGTGAAAAGTGGTCAGCGGTTAGTGGATGGTTCATTGATCGACACGTTCAGCAACTGGAACAAACCGGTTTCACTCTCGTATGATCCGCACGTCCGGGCGGGGGGCCGCTAATCACAAAGACCGATGGACCTCCTTGGCCGCGATGACGTCAGGGGACGAAGCCCACCCGGGAGCGCCTCCTCCCATCACTCTTGCTATTCAAGGGGGCACGCGCCGGCTTTCCGGCCCGCAGCCCTGCCGATGCGGCAGAGCCGTCACGCTTGGTGGCCCTTCGTCGTTCTTCGTGTCGCTTCGTGGACCACTCTTTTTTCGTTTGTCTCAGGTCAGGGAAACGGGGACACTGTTGAATGGCTGGAAATGCCGGGCGGGACGATTCCGAATTGCCTTGGATATGGCCGAAAGTGCTTGATACCCTTAGTGTGACAGGGTCGGTAGCGAATGCGGGCTAGACGCCGGAACAAGGTTACTCCGGCAAGTCAACAACACCCACTTACCCTCACAGATGAGACACCCACTCCTTCAACAGTCGTTGTCCCGCCGGGAACTACTGAGCCGGGTCGGCACGGGAATCGGTTCCCTGGGACTGGCAGCCGTAATGGACCAGGCCGGATGGCTCGGCTCCGACACCCTGCAGGCCTCGGAAGCGCGGCTCGGCAGCTCCCTGCTTCCCAAGGCCCCTCACTTCGCACCCCGGGCCAAGCGGGTGATTCACCTGCTGATGAACGGCGGCGTCTCTCACGTGGACACCTTCGACCACAAGCCCCTGCTGGAGAAATACCACGGCCAACGCCCGGCAGCCGTGGACATCAAGACCCTGCGCAAGACCGAGGGCTTGATGAAGTCGCCCTTCGAGTTCCAACGCCATGGCCAGTCCGGCCGCTGGGTCAGCGAACTCTTTCCCCACGTGGCCCAGAGCATCGACGACCTCTGCATCATCCACTCCATGCATACCGACCTTCCCGAGCACGTGGCCGGACTCTTGATGATGACCACCGGGGCGATTCAACCCAACCGGCCCAGCATTGGGGCCTGGCTGGGATACGGCCTGGGCACGGAAAACCAGAACCTGCCCGCCTTTATTTCCATCTGTCACAAGGGCCGGCACCGCCCCGGAGAGCCCGCCTGGAACAGCAGCTTCCTGCCGGGCATCTACTCGGGCACCTTTGTCGACACCGAGAACCTGGACCCCAGCAAGGTCGTCCCCGACCTGCGCAACCCCTACCTGTCGCGCGCCGAGCAGCAGCGGCAGGTCGACCTGCTGGCCCGCATGAACCGCTTGAACCTGGAGCAGGTGGAACGGGACCAGGCCCTGGAGGCCAGGATTCAGTCCTTCGAGCTGGCCTATCGAATGCAGACGGCCGCCCCCGAGGCCTTCGACCTCAGCCGGGAGACTCAAGCCACCCGCGATCTCTACGGGATCACCGATGAACCCACCTACAGCACCATCGGCGGACGCCCCTTCGGAGGCTTCGCCGAGGGATGCCTGCTGGCCCGCCGGCTCTCGGAACGGGGGGTCCGGGTGGTGCAACTGGCCTTTGCCCCCGACATCGCCTGGGACGACCATGGCGACATCCTGTGGCATCGACCCAAGGCCAAGGACTGCGACCAGGCCATCGCGGCCCTGCTCAAGGACCTGAAGGCCCGGGGTCTGCTGGAGGAGACCCTGGTGCTCTGGGCCGGCGAGTTCGGCCGCACCCCCACCGCCGATCCCAGCACCAAGAGGCCGGGGCGGGACCACAACCACTACGGCTTCACCGTGTGGATGGCCGGAGGAGGCGTCAAGGCAGGGATGACCTACGGCGCCACCGACGATTTCGGCATGCGGGCCGTCCACGACCGGGTGCATGTCCACGACCTGCACGCCACCATCCTGCACCTGATGGGCCTGGACCACGAACGGCTCACCTACCGCTACTCGGGCCGCGACTTCCGCCTCACCGACGTCCACGGACGAATCCTCCACGAGATCCTGGCTTAGCCTGGAGAGAAAGTTTGGGGAGGTTGTTGAATTGTTGGAAATACTTTACTCGGCCTCAAGGCCATGACCGACGACAGGGGAGCTAGGAGTTGCAGTCTGGCGCATTCGACATGGATGCGAACATGGCAGAGTAGCCCACATATCGATATTCCTCCAGACACAATCAGTGCCTTCTGCAAACGCTGGGGAGTGAAGGAGTCGTCGCTATTCGGCTCCGTGCTATGCGACGACTTCGGCCCCGACAGCGACGTTGACGTGTTAGTCCGATTCGAATCCGAGCGTACTCCCGGGCTCCTTGGTATCATCCGAATGGAACGGGAGCTGAGCGAGTTGTTCGGCCGGCAAGTCGATCTTGTCACTCGGGGAGCAATCGACAACAGTAGAAACTATATCCGCCGAAAGGCCATTCTCGACTCCGCGCGGGTGGTCTAGGCCGCGTGATGACACGGCATACCTATTGGACATGCTGGTTGCCGCGCAGGACGCCGTGTCTTTCGCTGAAGGCATGTCGTACGCCGAATTTCTCAGGGACCGGCGGACTCAACTCTCCATTCTGAAGTCGGTGGAGATCGTTGGCGAGGCTGCCGCACGTTGAAGCGAAAACACCAGGAAAGCGCATCGGTCAATCCCGTGGCCGGAGATCATCGGCATGCGCAATCGCCTCGTTCATGTCTATTTCGACATAGATCTGCCGCTTGTTTGGGACACGGTGCGCAACCACCTTCCGGTTCTAATCACCCAATTGGAGCCACTGGTTCCACCCGAGGCCAGATAGTGCCGCCCCCAAGCATCGACCTCTGACTTCAACCCGACCAGATCTTTCTTGCTATCGCTTTAACTCACTGCCAAGTACTTGATTATAAGGAGGACGTTCGTGATGAAACGTACCATGCTCGGTCGAATAAGATCGCTTCGGCTCCTCACACTGTTATTGATTCCCCTCACAGGGGCCGCCCAGACTCTCATCAGCTATCCGGGGCCTCTGACTTGCGCGGATCAGTCCGTCGCAGCCAGGGCTGTCCGGACACCGAAGGATGCCGAGGTCTTCATTCAGTGCGCCTACGAGTATGTCCAGGAGATGGGCTTTGAAGAGGCACAGCGCGCCTTCCATGAGGACGAGCGTTGGAAGAGCGGCTCCACCTATGTCTTCGTCGCCGAACTCACACCGGTGCCGGGGGCGTCCCGCGCGTTCGTTCAGCCGCCCGACCCGTCCATGGAAGGGAGGCCGTGGGGGTTTCTGATGGACGACTTCGGCAACGACCTCATGTCGGAATTCCATCGTATCGGGTCGAACTTCGGCGGGGGGTGGATCTACTACGCCTTTACCAACCCGGTAACGGGGGAGACTGAGCCGAAGGCTTCCTATTTCAAGAAGATCGACTGGGAGGGCATCCCGGCCGCGATCGGGGCGGGGATCTACCGGCGCGACCTGCCCGGCACCTGCCGGAGCGAGGAGGTCAACGCCGCCATGCTCGACGCCGACCCTTCCGAGGCGCGGCTGCAGGAGTTTGTCCGCTGCGCCGCCATGGAGCTGGATACGAAGGGGTATTTCGCCTCGGTCAGCCTGGCCAACGATCCCCGTTGGCGTAGCGGCTCCATATACCTGTTCGGCCTGGACACCTACGGCTATACCTTCTTCAGCGGCTCCCCGGCAAATCCCATCATCGGGTCCGAGTTGTCCTCCATTTACATCGACAGCTTTATGGGCCGTAACGTTCTGGCGGCCGCCGATGCCTTCGGCGAGACCTTCCTCTACTACTCCAACCACAATCCGGCCACCAACCGGTGGCAGCGCAAGGTGACCTTGGTCAAGAGGGTCACCTCCTTCGGAGTGCCGGTGCTCATCGGCGCCGGCTATTACCTGGACTGAAACAGGGTGAGTGCGGGCGGGGGAGCGCCGCCAGCAGGGCGCACTGCTGCGCCCGGCCGGTTGGAACCGCCGGCAAGACAATCTCAGATCAGCTCGGAGATGGGTTGACCGGTGAGGTCGTCGAAGGAATTGGCGATCTTGATGGGACGTCCGACGGGGGTCATGTACTCCTTGTGCCAGTCGATCCCCATGGCCTTGTAGACGGTGGCGAACAGGTCCCCGATGCTGATGGGCCGCTCCACGATCACGGCTCCCTGCTCGTCGCTCTTCCCCACCACCTGGCCCGTCTGCAGGCCCCCGCCACCCAGGACCAAAGACCAGCAGCCCGGCCAGTGATCCCGGCCAAAATCGGGATTGATGTGGGGGGTTCGACCGAACTCGCCCATGGCCACCACCAGGGTGGACTCGTAGAGCCCGCGCTGGCTGAGGTCATCCAGAAGCGCCGACAGCGCCCGGTCCAAGGGTGGGGTCAGGCGGTCGCGGTGTCCCTTGTCGTTGGCCCGGTGGGTGTCCCAGGAGTTCCCGTGATAGCCGGCCGCGGTCACGAAACGGGTTCCGGCCTCCACCAGGCGCCGGGCCAGCAACAGGCTCTGGCCCACCGAATCCAGTCCGTAGGCCTCCCGGGTCTGGGTCGATTCCTTGGAGAGATCGAAGGCGGCTCCCACGCTCGGAGTCAGGATCATGTCCCAGGCCTTCTCCAGGAAGGCATCCATCCGCGAATGCTCCAGGCTCTCCACCCGATGGCGGTAGAGCCGGTCCACCGCCTGGAGAAAGGATCGGCGGTTGTCCACCACCGCCGGCATGAGCGACTTGGGCAGGCTCAGATTCGGGACCTGGTAGTCGTCCTTGGAGGGATCGGGAATAGTCATGGGAGCATAGTCCGGTCCCAGAAAGGCCGACTTGAAGTAATCCTGGTACTGGGTGCTCTTTTCCCAACGAGGCGCAATCACGTAGGGAGGCATATTGTTCCGCGGCCCCAGTTCCTTGGCCACGATCGCCCCCAGGGCCGGGAACTGCATGGCGGGGTTGTGCAGGTGTCCGGTGGCGGAGTAGTGCACCGCCTGGGGATGGTCGTTGCCGAAGGACTTGATGGAGCGGACGATGGCCAGCTTGTCCATCCGCTTGGCCAGACGGGGAAGAAGCTCCGAAATCTGAATGCCGGCCACATTGGTGGGAATGGGTCGAAAGGAGCTGTTGGGCTTGGGATCCCAGGTGTCCACCTGGCTGGGACCGCCGTCCAGCCACACCAGAATGCAGGCCTTGGCTTTCCCGGGGTTGGGGCGGGCAGAATCGGCCAGGGCCGCTTCCAGCCGCAGGGCCTGGCTCAGGTGGATGCCCAGAAATCCCAGGGACCCGACACCGATAAACTCCCGCCGGTTCCACTGCTCCCGGGTGGCAGATAAACAGCCCATTTTTTTCAGCATGGCGTTATGTCATCAGGCTTCAATATGGACGACCTCTCCGCGCTTCGGATCGTTCAGAGCTCGGAGCACTTTTGGAACCAACGGCTGAAGATATTCTATGTTATTTCTTCTCGTGATGAGTACGAATATTGGGATGTCCTTTTCGGTTATATTTTGCTGATATTCCAGTTTTCGGTCCAGTGTAATGAACGCATCGAACTTATCCCTGGCCAACGCCAGAAGTTCTCCATTGCTCTTTCCACTCCATCCCATCTCCCTGACAGTCTGAACGTTATGTCCAGCGAATGACCTTTTTAGCCGCCTCGGCACCTGTTCGTCGAGCAACAGTCTCATATGCGACGCTCTCCAACACCTCACTAGCCATATCAAGCACCCTTACCGCCTGCTCGCGGGTCACGCCTGGAAAATCATGCAGAAACACGTCCAGATTGTGCCCTCCCGCCAGATAGTCAAACAGGTTCTTGAGGGGCACACGGGTCCCGACAAAAATCGGCGTGCCGCTCACGAAGCCTTTCTTGCTGTGAAATACACCTTCCATGGACGCAGGAATTGTTTTGCTGGCTGGTGTCATGGGATCCTCCAGTAACGCTGCCATCTCTTCCAACCTCGATCCGTCAATGATTCTCCGCAAACTCCCGCGAAGTGATCAGCGCCCACTGCAGATCCCTGAGGGCCTGCTCCCGGCTGGGGGTGTGCGCAATCAAACGCTCCAGTTCCTCGATCTCCTCCGGAGCCGGGAACCGCGAGAAGGCCGCCAGATAAAGCTCCTCGACAATCTCCGCATCCGAGGCTTCCCGCTGAAACAGTTCATAGACCCGAGCCCCCTCGGTCCAGAGCTTGTCGTTGTAGGTCGATCCCACCAGCAGGTGCAGGGCCTGGGTCAGGTTGGACTTGACGTCCCGCTCCGGAATGGAGAACCGGTTGGGACGCCCGAAGGTATCCAGGAAGATGGACTGATAGATGTCCGTTTCCTTGAGCTGGACGGCGCGCGTTCCCCTGGGGGGCCCGCCTTTTCCCTTCTTCTTGTGAAGCCAGTTGCCAAAAGTCTCGGGGACCCCGGTCACGTCGCAGATGGCATCCAGCAGGATCTCCGCGTCCAGGGGACGGCTCAGGGCTCGGGAGTAGTTGAGGCGGTCGGCCCGGTTGGTGTGGTTGACGGCGCTCGACAACTGGTAGGTCCGGGAGTTGACGATCCGGCGGAACAGGTGCCTGAGGTCGTAGCCGTTGCGGGCAAAGTCTTCTGCCAATCGGCGCAGCAACTCCGGATGGGTGGGTGGGTTGTTGCTGCGGAAGTCGTCCACCGGATCCACGATCCCTCGTCCAAAGAAGTAACTCCAGAAACGATTGACGGAGGCCTCGGCGAAATAGGCGTGGGAGGTGATCCACCTGGCCAGCTCGCCCCGGGGAAAGCCGGGGCCACTGAAGGATACCCGCGTGCCGTTCAGCAGGGTGGGCGCCACCTCCTGGCCGGTACGGGGGTGGAGGACCCGCAACTCGGTGGGACTGGGAACGTCGGCAGCCACCTCGCGGCCGTCGGGACTGTCGAAGACCACCGACTCCGGATTGGCGCCGAGCCTGAACATGGACCCGAAAAAGGCCGCCATGCCCCAGAACTGATCCTGGGTCCATTGCTCGTAGGGATGGTCGTGGCACTGGGCGCAATCCAGGCGCCGTCCCATGAAGACACGAACCTCCTCACCCATCATGTTTTCGGGAGGAGGCAGCACCAGGTAGGGGAGATAGTGCCTGGAGGCGGGACTGTATCCCTGAGCGGCGATCCGCTCCTCGGCCACCCGGTCGTAGGGTCGGTTGCGGGCCACGGCGTCCCGTATCCATTCCCAGTAGGACTGGCTCCACTTGGGATTGATCCCCACCGGAAAGACGGCCACCCGGAACAGATCGGCCAAGCGGAAGGTCCAGTAGTCCACGAACTCGGGGGAGTCGAGCAAGACCTCGATCAGCTTCTCTCTCTTTCGGGGATCGGAGTCGGCCAGAAACTCCCGCACACGGCCGGCGGGCGGAATGCGACCGGTGAGATCCAGGCAGACCCTGCGCAGGAACTCGGCATCGCCGGACAGCGGGGAGGGAAGGATGTTGAACTTTCTGAGCTTGGCCAAGACCTCGTCATCGATGAAGTTGACGCGGGGAAGCTCCGGATAGTCGGGAATCCACTCGGCAACCACGCCAATCCTGGATTGCACTTCGTAACCGGCGCCGCGGACCAGGATATTGGACTCGCCGGGATTGAGAGCCCGCACCAAGCCCTGTCCGTCCAGTTCGGCCACTTCCTGCTGCTTGGATTCGAAGCGCACCCGGTGGGTCAAGTCCTCCCGGGTGCCGTCGGAGAGCAAGGCCGTCACGATCAACTGGCGGCTCCCTCCCTCCTGCAGCAACCCTTCCCGGGGAAACACCTCCAGTCCTTCCACCTTGGGCCGGGCCACACCGTTTCCCTCACGGAAAGGTGCTCCCCGGCCGATCCAGTCCAGGATCGCCCGGTAGTCCTCCGAGCCCTTCTCCAGCCGCAGCCCGCCCCCGTGGGCAACCTCCAGGGCGGGTTTCCTCAGCAGCAGGCTGCGTTCGGGCGCCTCGGTGTCAACGCGAGGAACGATGGGCTCGCCGGGCTCGTCGGTCAATACCTGGTAGACGCCGCCCTTGACGATCCAATCGTAGTCCCGACGGGGGTGCGCGGCGTTGATGGAAAGCCTGAAGCCGCCCTGGCCCTTGACCCCGGCGTGGCAGGCAATGTCGTTGCAGCCGCGGCGGGTGAGGATGGCGCCGATCTCTCTTTCGAAGCTGAATGGAGGAGGACGGGCCGAATCGATGACAGCCACGGTGGCCCTGGCTTTCAAGGACCCGACAGTCACCTTCAGGGTGGTCTCCCCGTCCCCTGCCGCCATCACCCGACCGGCCGAACCGAGTCGGGCCACCGCGGGATCGGCCAGGGAGAAGCGGGCCCGGGCGGTCACGTCCTTTTTGCGCCCCCCGGCAAGGGTGGCCACCACCGAGAACTGCTGGGAAGCGCCCTTCCACCTCAGGGTGGTCATTTCCGGCGTCAGGCGCAGGGAGAGGGGGTCCAACGCAGAAGGCTCGGCACCTGCCGTGGACTGGAGCGCAGGGATCAGCAGAATCCCGGCAGTCAGGGCCGAAACTATCAGGGGCCGGGAAAGGCAAGGGGCATGCTTGCGCATCGCATCTCTATCGATCAGGGGACACCCGCCTATTATCTCTTTCCGGGCCATTCTTTTCAACCGGCTTCAACGCCGCCCGGGTGGAGGTTGGGGCCGGAGCCACCACCATCAACAGCAGATCCTTCACCGGAGTCATGCGGCCCATGCGTCCATCTTCCACCGGTTGAGCCATCACCGTCACCGGGACCGGGACCGGCGTGGGTGGGGCGTCGGCCGCTGCCACCAACACCAGGGTCGCTTTCCGGCTCCGGGAAACGTAGCGCTCCTTGCGACCCTCGTTGACCGCGGGAGGAGCATCGGGCTCCGCCCGGGTGCCCGCCACCGCCGTCACGCCCGACGGCAACCCCGCCAGGCTCAAGGCGATGCTGCCCTCGAAGTGTTCCTCCTCGTCTGCGACCAGGCTCAGTGGAGTGGCCGTGCCGGCGACCAGGTTCAAATGGTCCTCCTCCACGTGGATCTGGCCCATGTGAGGCACCTGGGGACGGATCAGGACTCGGTAGGCCATCGAGGGACCGCCGAAGGCCGCCGTGATGTCACGGATCTCCAGTGTGAATTCTCCCGCCCGGGGGAAGGAGTGAATGACCTTGGGTCGGATCTGCTTCTCGATCTCGGTGTTGGCATTCAATATGGAGTGCACGTTGGTCAGGACTTCGGCGCCCTCGGCATCCACCATCTTGAGGTAGGGGTTGAAGACCGGCACCGTGGCGCGGGGAGTCTGGATCTCCAGGGCAACGCGGTCACCCACCTTGGCCGCAAACCGCACCCGGTCGATATCGCCCGGATGCTCGATGGTCCCTGCCAGCAGCGCCGGCAGCGTAACCACCATCGCCTTCGAGGCTTCGTCCGTGGCTCCATCCAGTTCGATGAGCGGAATGGACTCCGGCGCCGGGAGCTCCCGCGTTCCGGCCTGTCCCCCCGCAGCCGGCTCCCGATCGGACCGAGGCCGTGGCGGCGATGCCGTTCGCGCCCGCAGCGCTTCCATTCGATCGGTTCGAAGCTCCCGAGTCCAGCTTCGTTCCTGCCAGAGTTCCCCGCCCGAGCCGATGGAGGCCGAACCGGATGCCTTCCCGTTCTCCTCGTCCGAATCCCTGGCGATCCGCAGAAGGTAGGGGTGATCGGGACCGCCCTCCCCCATAAAGCCGCTGATCCGAACCAGGTATCGGCCGGCCTCCCCGAACCGGTACCTCAGGACAGGCTCAGTGCTCAACTCGGGATAGGACACCGGCTCGTCGCTGAAAGCCAGCCTGCGGGCGCGGTCGGGGCTGAACCAGCTCCCGTCGGGCTCATAGAGCGTAATGGCCATATCCGAGAGCGCCAGCGAGCGCACCTCGAACCGCAACCGCTCTCCCTCGGCAACGCTGAAGGCGTAGTAGTCCACCTCGGCAGGCTGCCCGATGTTCCCGTGAACCGCCACGGGCCACTCGGGCAAGGGCTCGGCCTCGGAGGCCAGATCGTGAGAAGGACGCCTCTCCAGATGGCCGGGCTCGGCGTGCACGTGAAAGGTCAGGGGAGGGGAAAGGCCGCGAGGAGTGATCGCCCTCAGGCTGCGGGGACCCGGTCGGGCGCCCGGATCCACCTGAATCCGCAGGTCGAGCAACTGCACCGGCTTGGCCCCGGCGTCCGACTGGGGCGTCTCTTCGGGCTTGGGCCCCTCCTCGTTTCGGAGGCCGAGCACGGTCGCAGCGATTCCACCGGAGTCGAACCAGAGCTCGCGGGCTCCCTCCAGCCCACGCCCCCTGAGAGTCCCCTGAAACTCCTCTCCAGGACGACCTCCCAAGGGAAACATCGAAAGGATTTCGGGCGGACCGGAAGAGTCGGCCTCGGCCGGACAGGGGAGGGGCTGAAGCAGGACCAGCAGGCCGGTGACCATCCATCCCCGGCTCAAGGGGCCGGTGGTTCTGCAGGAAAGGGCCACGACGATTCCTCGATCTTGGAAGGCCGGCGGGGGCCACCCGATCGGTGAACCGATCCGGGTGTCCTGTCTCAGAAACAAGGGTACCATCTCCGATGGGGGTTCGACAGAGAAACGGTTGGTTCGACCTGCCTGGTGCGGGCAGCGAGGCCATTTGCAAAAGGCTCCATGGTCAACTCCACCTCCCCCCGCCTCCGAAATCCATTGATACTCTTTCAAAGAGGGTCTACCCTGTCGGCGGACCCAAGCGGAGAAAACCATGGACCCCGCTCCCCGATTCAAGCAGGCCAGAGACCGCGGATGCGCCTTTCTGCTGCGCCATCAGGGCATCCGGGGAGAATTTCCCCGGAGCCTGCCGGCGCTGGACGACTACTACAAGGTCCTTACCGCCTTTCAGGTCTGCGGCCACAACGACGCCGCCAACCGCCTCTGCCAGTGGATTCGCACCCGGGGAATGACTCCCGGGGGCGATTTCGGGCCCAGGAAAGAAGCGGCCTCCGGTTACTCCTGCGCCTATTTCAACGCCTGGGTCATCCTGGGAGCACAGAGGCTGGGGCAGCTCGACCTTGCCACGCGGGGAGTCCACTTCCTGTTGAGGTTTAACGACGAGGAGACCGGAGGCTTTTTTTCAGACCCCACCGAGCGCACTCCGGAGACCAGGCAGGACCTGATGGTGGTGAGCCTGTGCGGACTGGCCTGTCTGTCCATGGGCAGGACCGAGGAGGCCTTCGGGGCCGCGGGCTGGTTGAAGAACCTGATGGAGGCGCAGCCGGATTTTCCGAAGCGGTTGTACACCGTCTACAGCAGACTGAACGGTCTGCATACCACGTTCGAACCGGATGAAGCTCTAAGGCATGTGGTGGCGGCGGACTCCCGCACCGACCAGGCCTTCTTCAACCCGGGAATCGCCGCCGGCTTCCTCTGCCGGCTGTTCCAGGTCACTCAAGAGAGGCAGTGGCTGAACCTGGCCATTGAATACATGCGGTTCGCTGAAGGGGCCAGTGACGAGCTCTTCCGACTGATCCGGGCCGGCAAGGTGGGCTGGGCCGCTTCCCTGCTGTTCCGCATCACAGGAGAGGAAAAATATCGGGCCATGGCCCTCAGGATCGGCGACAATCTGATCCGGCTGCAATCCAGGCAAGGGTACTGGTCGGGAGTAGGACAGCAGACACCCAACTTCGATTCCACGGCCGAACGCGTGGTCTGGATGGACGAGATCGCCCAGATTGGCGGAGGATGAGACCTGCCGGCCGGACTGACGCCATGAGACGGATCCTTCCGGTTCCGAACCCGGATTGACAAGCAGGGAGGCTGACCATGCTGATCATCGACGGGGATTACCCCATGGCCATTGGCGCCATGGACCTGAATCGCGACCTGACCCTTCCCCTCCCGGAGGTCAGGCGCACCGCTCCCGACCGCTTCGCCGAGAAGAGCCGACCGGATGCCGAGACCATGGCCTCCCTGCCGGAGATGCGCCGAGGCGGTATCGCCGCGGCCCT
This sequence comes from Acidobacteriota bacterium, assembly GCA_028875575.1. Classification (NCBI taxonomy): domain Bacteria; kingdom Pseudomonadati; phylum Acidobacteriota; species Acidobacteriota bacterium. Next base: position 26,431 of record JAPPDF010000097.1, on the reverse strand, counting down.
GGTCAAGGTTGTGGCCCGCCACTACCGGTCCGGGAGCCCGTTGTGGGGATACCGTGGCCCCGAGGTGACCTACGCCGCCGCCCGGGCTCAACTGGCCTACTACCAGATGCTGGAGGTGCGCGGCGCGGCCAGCATCCTGCGGACGGGTTCGGATATTTCCGACCACCTGCAGTCGTGGTCGAACAGTGAGTCTCAGGACGAACTGCCCGTGGGATTCATCCTCGGCATGGAAGGAGCCGACCCCATTCTGGAAACCGGTCAGATGACCCGGTGGTGGCAGGACGGAATTCGAGTCATCAGCCTCTCCCACTACGGACTCAGCACCTACTGCCACGGCACCGGCACCGGGACCTCAGGGGGCCTGTTCCCGCCCGCCAAGGCCCTCTTGCGGGAGATGGACTCGGCCGGAATGATCCTGGACGTCACCCACGCTTCCGACGCTTCGGTCCGGGAGGCCCTGGATCTGTTCGGGGGTCCGGTGCTGGCCAGCCACCAGAACTGCCGGGCCATCGTCCCCGGAGAGCGGCAGTTCCCCGATGACCAGTTGCGAGCCGTGATTGGGAGGGGCGGAGTCATCGGAGCCTCCATGGACACCTGGATGCTGTATCGGCCCGGGCTGGACTGGGGTGGTCCCATTCCTCCCCGGCGCAGCGTCTACTCCAAGGAGGCGGTGACGCTGGAGGACTACTGCGACCACATCGACCATGTCTGTCAACTGGCGGGCAACAGCCGCCATGCCGCCATCGGCGGGGACACCGACGGCCAGGGCGGAAGCGGAGGGGCTCCGGCGGAAATCGACACCGTGGCCGACTACCGGAAGGTCGCGGAAGTGCTGGAGCGGCGGGGCTATTCCACCGAGGCCATCGAGAACGTCATGCACCGCAACTGGCAGCGGTTCTTTGAAACCCACCTGCCCCAGTCCCAGGACGCCGGTCCCGACAACCCTGCCGAAGGAAGATGAGATTGCGCCGCCTTTTCCCTGCCGGTATCATTTTTCTGGCTGCCCTTGCGGGCGGTTGCGGGAATTCCGACCCCCAACAGCCGGACCCCATGCAACCCGAGACTTCCAAGCGCTACCTGGCCTATTTCGGCACCTTTACCCGGGGGGAGCACGGCGGCAAGGGCATTTATGTCAGCCGCTTCGAGGTCTCCAGCGGCAGGCTGAGCCCCATCCGCCTGGCCCTGGAAGCAGAGGACCCCTCCTACCTGGCCGTCCACCCCAACCGGCGCACCCTCTACTCCACCAACGAGGTGGGAGGCCGCCCCGGAACGGTCAGCGCCTATGCCATCGATCCGGCAACCGGCGGGCTCAGTCTGCTCAACCGGGCGCCGGCCCAGGGCAGGGGCACCTGTCACATCAGCCTCGCCGGCGACGGCAGCATGTTGGCCGTGGCCAACTACGTCACCGGCACCGTGGCTTCCTACCCGGTGCTCGGAGACGGCCGGCTGGGTAAGACGGTCAGCATCATGCAGCACCGCGGCGCCGAGGCGCCCCATCCCCATTCCGCCAACTTCGCGCCGGACGACCGCTTCCTCATCGTGCCCGACGTCGGCACCCACAAGGTCCACCTCTACCGGGTCGACCCGGCCAGGGCAATGCTCCAGCGCCACGACCCCGCCGAATTCCCGTTCCGGCCGGGCAGCGGCCCCCGCCACCTGGCCTTTCATCCTTCCGGCCGGTTCTGCTATATCCTCGAGGAGACGGGAAACGCGGTGATGGCACTGAAGTGGGACGAGCGGAGCGGGATCCTGGAGGAACTTCAGCGGATTCCCACGGTTCCGGCATCCTTCCCGGGGGAGACCTGGACCGCCGAGATCGTGGTCCACCCTACGGGCAAGTTCCTCTATGGGTCCAATCGCGGGCACGACTCCATCGCCGTGTTCTCCATCGACCCGGACAGCGGCCGCCTGAGCGCCGTCGACTACACCCCTACCCGGGGCAGCTACCCGCGAAACTTCAACCTGGACCCCACCGGCAGGTGGCTGATTGCACTGAACCGGGAAAGCAACACCGTCGTCACCTTTGCCGTCGACTCCCAGACCGGCAGACTCACGCCCACGGGGCAGGTGCTGGAGCTGTCCAGCCCCTCCTGCCTCCGCTGGGTGCCGCTGGGTGTAGAGTGATGGCAGTCACCCCACAGCCGTCCTGCCGAGTGGTCTGTTGAAGGGGGCTTCCGGCTGTCTCTGGCCTGGTGACCGGCCTGGTCGACTGACCGGAATCGATGGAAAGGAGTGATTGGCAGGAGACTAATGCACAGAGGGGTTTATTTCAGGGCTGGCATGGAAAAAGGACCGAAAGTGATTTGATGAAAGCTCATGCCTCCGCATCCAGCCCGATTTGGACCATCACGGTGTCCCGACCTTGGGCAGATCGATCCACTCCCACCACTCGACAATGACGATTCCACCGGCGCTACCGCCGCCGACCAGTGTAGCCTGAACCCCGTGTACGTTGGCTGGCCGCTTCCAGGTTCGACTCTCGGTACAAATCTCCATCTTCTGGGCCAGGTCCTGCTGCTGAACCGGCGAGGCGTAGCCAGGGTCCGGTTCGGGTGATTGTGCGGACCAGGCCCAGGCGGGGCTGCCTGCCACCACCGCGGCGATCGGGAGGACAACGCCGAGAACGCTCAGTCTATTCATGTTCGATCCCTGGGGCTTGTGAGGTGGACCTCGAGATTTTTCGGCCGAGCAGGCCCACCCGGGAGCGTGGGCGTCCCGCCCGCATGCACTCCCGTTCGGTGCCGCTCAGTTTCCCTGCGATGCCGCACCCAGACAGCCTGCCGGCGGGAACGGCATGGGCTCGGCCGAGGCAGAGTCGTGGCGCCCTTGCCGGCCGAACCGGGTGGAGGAGATGGCCGAGGCTGTGCCAAGACTCTTGCGGGCGAGACGCCCGCGCTCCCGGGTGGGCTTCATCCCGTGACGTCGTCGCAGCAAGGGAGGTCCATCGGTCTTTGAGTCCATTCGTGGTTCATCTTCAACAACCATCGGCAGTTCCTTCCTCCGATGAAGCGCCCGGCAGGGAGGGGGCGGGACTTGTCCGTGAACTCTGAATGAGAACCCCGGGCTAATCCTCTTTGGACGTCGTCTTCAAGGCCTGTTTGACGTCCGCAAGGATTTGAACCCTGAATTCCTGAAGTTTCTCGTTCAAGGCGATACTGAGGTTCTTCTCGATCCGATCGAGCGAAGCAGCAACCTGTTTGAATTTGGCGTCGTGCTCACTAAGTTTTCCCCCTAGTTGAGCCAACCTGATATGGCTCTCTCTAAGCCCTTGATCCAGGGTTTGAGTCGCGACCGTAGCTGCATCGAACACCAGTTCGGTCAATGCTTGCGCAAACTTTGCAGAGTTACCGATTGCTCTGGGAGGGACCATGAGGCTATATCCTTCTGTTTGGAGTTGGCTTTACTCTGAATGGCGCCCCGGATAGTTCCCCTTGGCCTTGCATATGCCGGAGAGACACCAGGCTAATGTATGGTCGAATCTTTCTGGTTCTCCTGATTTTCGGGACAGCACTCAATCGCCGAATTGACGGTCGGCGGACCATTCACCTCGCCAATCCGGCGTGGATAGCTGCAGCGCCCAAACAATCAGAAAACGTATAGACGGCTTGTTGCCGGCCATATCGCAAACCGGTTGGGCCTTCGCTTCCCTTGGCACGGCTTGGCTCACTGCCACCGTCCCGCCGGTTTCTGCAGCGGCAGAGTTGCGATGGCGGGACCGCTACGCGTCCGGCGGACCTGGCCCTTGTCAGGCCGGGCGATGAGCAAACCCAGGCCATTGCCCTGTGTCCCTTGAGACGTGGCCGGTTTAAGCCGCTCCGTCTTTTGACCTCGTCGTGACGTTTCGAGACACTCAGGGATAATCACGAGTCGGCAGGGACACGATCTCGCTCCGGGCCAGAGCGTGGGTACTCGAGAGCGGCCCCTGAAATCTGAAGGTGCTGCACTCTCTGTGCTTCCAATGGTTACCTAAACCCGCAACAATGCTCTATTATGTAGGTATTTACATGTCTATATTATGAATAGTAATGTTATAAGTATGTTATTACTATGAACTTACCCATCTGGACGTCATATTTACCCTTGGTGCAACTTGTCCCGTCTCGATTTCCGTCCTTCCCTCGAGACGGAGCGCAACGGTCCGGAACCGCGTTTGATTTCAGATTGGGAGGAGGATATGGAATCGAAGAGTCCCAACCAATTGATGCAGGAGATCCAGGAATTGCGGGACCGCATCTCCAAACTGAGCGCAGCCAGCCTGCGCATCAGTGCAAGCCTCGACCTCGACACCGTCTTGACAGAAGTTGTGGAAAGCGCCCGCGAACTGACCGGTGCCGTCTATGGTGGGATCTCGACGATCGGCGAGTCGGGGCAGCCAGAGGACTTCGTCTCTTTCGGCTTTGCTCCAGAGGAGCACCGCCAGCTGATGGACTGGACCGACGGGCGGGGGGTATGCGAACAGTTCCGGGAGCTTGACGGTTCGCTGAGACTGACCGACCTGCACAGTTACATCCGGTCGCTGGGCATTTGTCCGCTCCCGATATTACCGAAGACCGTTCAGGCGACGGCTCTCCGACACCAGGGCGCGCATGTGGGCACTTTCTTTCTGGGTGGAAAGTCAGGCGGACTAGAGTTCACCGACGAGGACGAGGAGGTACTGGTGTTGTTTGCGGCGCAAGCGGCGACGGCGATCGCCAACGCACGCACCTACCGTGACGAGCATCGGGCCAGGGCCGACCTGGAGGGTCTGGTCGATACCTCGCCGGTGGGCGTGGCGGTTTTCAATGCCAGGACGGGCCAGCCGGTATTGATCAATCAGGAGGCAAAGCGAATCGTCGAGGGCCTGAGCCCGGAAGAACACTCCGCGGAGCGGTTGCTGGAGATCGTGAAGTGCCGCCGCGCCGACGGCCGCGAGATATCGTTGGAAGAGTTCCCCCTGGCACAGGTGCTGAGCAGCGCGACCACGGTGCGCGCCGAGGAAATCGTGGTCGAGGTGCCCGGCGGCCGGAGCGTCACCACGCTGATCAACGCCACGCCGATCCGTTCCGCGGATGGCGTGATCGAGTCGGTAGTCGTCACCCTGCAGGACATGGCGCCGCTGGAGGAGCTGGAGCGGTCACGGGCCGAATTCCTGAGCTTGGTTAGTCACGAACTGCGGGCGCCGCTGACCTCCATCAAGGGTTCGGCCACTACCGTTCTGGACGCTTCTCCAGCCCCGGACCTGGCCGAGATGCTGCAGTTTTACCGCATCATCGAAGAACAGGCCGATCATATGCGGGGCTTGATCAGCGACCTGCTGGACGCCGGGCGCATCGAGGCGGGCACTCTGTCGGTCATTCCGGAGCCGGCCGAGGTAGCCGACCTGGTGGACCAGGCCAGGAACACTTTCCTGAGCGGAGGCGGCAGGCACACCATCCTGATCGACCTGCCTCCGGACCTGCCCCCGGTTAAGGCCGACCAGCATCGCATCGTCCAGGTTCTGAACAACCTCTTTGCCAATGCCTCGAGGTACTCTCCCGAGACCTCCCCCATCCGGGTCGCAGCCGCGCAGGATGGGGTTTACGTGGCGGTCTCGGTCTCCGATGAAGGCCGGGGCATTTCGCGCGAGCAGTTGCCTCACCTGTTCCGCAAGTACGCGCGCCTGGGAGACCAAGATGCCGGGATCAGGGGTTCGGGCCTGGGGTTGGCCATCTGCAAGGGGTTGGTGGAAGCCCACGGGGGCCGCATCAGGGCCGAGAGCGGCGGAGCAGGCCTGGGCACGCGCTTTACTTTCACCATTCCCTTGGCCGAGCAGGCCGGAGGGCGCGCTGCTACCGGCTTTGCCGGAGGCACCTCTCCTCTGCCCCGGCAAGGACCGGAGGAAAATCGCATCCTGGTGGTGGACGACGACCCGCTGACCCTCCGCTACGTTCGGGACGCCCTCTCGGCCGTGGGCTACTCGCCGCTCATGACGGGCGACCCACGGAAGGTGTCCCACCTGATCGAGACGAAGAAACCCCAATTGGTCCTGCTCGACTTGATGCTGCCCGGAACCGATGGCATCCAACTGATGGAGGAGCTTCCGGCCATGGCCGACCTGCCGGTCATCTTCATCTCCGGATATGGAAGGGACGAGACGATCGCCAAGGCCTTGCAGATGGGAGCCGCCGATTACATCGTCAAGCCCTTCTCGCCGACGGAACTGGTAGCCAGAGTCCAGGCGGTCCTGCGCAGATTTGCAGCGCCGTCCGAACCTTTCAGGCTGGGAGACCTGGCCATCGACTACGAGGGACGCCGGGTCACAGTGAGCAGTAAACCTCTGGAGCTGACGGCGACCGAATTCGATCTGCTCAGGGCACTTTCGGTCAACGCGGGACGGGTCCTCAGCTACGATTCGCTGCTGCGCAAGGTGTGGGGCAGACGCGCATTCGGCGATCCTCAACTGGTTCGTACCTACGTGAAGAGGCTCCGCCGCAAGCTCGGCGATGACCCGTCCAACTGCTCCTATATCTTCACCGTACGCCGGGTCGGCTACCGCATGGCCAGACCGAACGATCTGTGAGGGACGACTCCGGTGAGAAGAGGATCCGGAACTTGGGTCCACGACAGGGCCCGGATCTGCTCAGCCCGGCCCGCCTCCGCCGGGGTGGCGCCGGGACAAGTCCATGGGGCGTTGGCGACGCCGCCGGCTATCTGCTACCATGAGGCCCGCAAGGTCCTGTCATAGGGGGTGGGCATGGTGACTGCGGAAGAGCGGTATCTGTTCGATCTCAACGGCTACCTGGTGCTGAGGAAGGTCCTGCCGCCGCCGGTTCTGGCTGCCATGAACGAGAGCATCGACCGGCTGGAGACCCTGAGCGACCAGGAGGTGGAGGCCCGCAACCTGCCCCGGAAGTACCAGCAGGACAACGTCTATGCGCAGGTGGGTCCGGAGCCGCAACAGGGCCTGGCGGACTACTCCGGCAACATCCTTCCCTGCGGCGGCCCCTTCGAGGAGTTGATCGACTGGCCCGCTACCCTTCCCTACCTGGAAGAGACCATCGGGGTACCCATGCGGCTTGACGCGGCCAGCTTCATGTCGCGCCGGGGCGGTGGAGGATTCGTTTTCCACCACGGCTACGCCGAGATGCTGCCCTACAGCGAATATGCCTTTGAGCAGGAAGTTTTTCGCTGCGCCAGCATCAAGATATCCTTTGCCCTGACCGACGTGGGCGTGGAGGACGGCTGCTTTGCCGTCATCCCGGGAAGCCACAAGAGTCACTTTCGCAACCCGCTGGTGGGACAGATTCCCGATCCTGCCCATCCGCTGGTGCGGCCTCTGCCCTGCGAGGCGGGAGACGCCGTGCTCTTTTCCGAGGACCTGTCCCACGGAGCCGTGGAGAACCGGGGCTCCAGAGTGCGCCGAACCCTGTTCTATTCCTATGCCCCTGCCTTTCAGTGCGCCTGGGGCCGGTTGACCGAGGTGGCCCCCGGCTTTGAGTCGCGGGCCAATCCGCGCCGTCTGGAGCTGGTCCAGGGACCGGCGCCGTTCGAAAACGCACCCGCCGACCTTGTCACCGTATGAGTCCAGGCGGGCGAGGTCGCGCCGGTAAGGCAACACCGCTGCCGGACCGCGTCGCCCGGATACCTGGCGGGCAGGCGGCGGCCCCTCCGGAAAGAGCACCTTTCAGCCGTGGACACGACTCCAATCCAACGCCCCCCCACCGAGGAAGACGTCTTCGACCTTCAGACCGGAAGCGACCGCCAACTGCTCTCGTTGGAAGAGCAGCACTTTTTCGATATCGCCGGATACGCCCTCCTGCCGGAAGTGCTGAGTCCTAGCCGGGTCGAGCAGGCGCGACAACGCCTCGAGACCCTGGCTCGGACGTCCTCCGGCGGGGTCACCCGGCGACAGGGGGACGGCTCCGAGGCCGAACTGCTCAACATCATCGAAGCCGGGGGTGTCCTGGAAGACGCCATGGCCCTGCGGCCCGTGCTGCGCCACCTGCAGGCACTCATATGGAGAAGGCAGTTTCGGCTGATTGCTTCCCGGGTAAGGATTCGAGGGGTGGGAAGCCGCGGCCGCCTGACTCAGGGCGGAAAGGCCGACCCGCGCCGATACGCGCGCTACCGTTGCGGTCCCGAGGGAGAGTTCCGTTGCCTGCTGGTGACCTGCCTGATTGCGCTGGACGACGCCAATGAGGGAAACGGAGCCTTCTGCCTGATCCCCGGCAGCCACAAGAGCCACCTGCCCCATCCCTATGCCGACCGGGAGCTGGACAAGGTTCCTCCCTTGCAGGACCTGCCCCTGACGGCCGGCTCGGCGGTGATTTTCACCGAGAACGTCTCTCATGCCCTGAGGCCGCCCCGCCTGGAAAGCCAATCCTGGTTGGAGTTCCAGTACGGCCCCTCCTACATGGAGAACTGGCCCGGCTGTGAATTCTCGCCGGATCTGCTGCGGCGCACCCAGGCCGACCCGGTCAAGTCCCACCTGCTGTTGGCCCCCTACTACCACCCCGCCGGCTCTCAGAAGAAAATGGTCTGACTGTTCTTATGGCCCTTGGGCAGACTTGAGGGTCCGGTAGAGCAGCGCTCCCAGTTCGTCGTAGAAGGCGAACTCGGCCTGAGCCGCCCTGTCTGCGGCCGGCGGATGGACCCGCACCCGCAGGAAGCCGCCGGACTGCCCCCGCTGGGTGTACTTGTGGATAATCCTGCCCTCGGGATCGGTCGAGTTGGGGTCGCCGGGTGAAATGGCCGCGAAGGCGTTGGCGTCGCAGAGGGCTCCGCAGGCGAACTCCTCCACGCCACCGGGATGGACGGCATGATATTGCCAGTGGCGGTCGCCGCAAATGAGATAGAAATTCCTCTTGACCGGACGATTCCGGTCCAGCCATCCGAAGAACTTCCCGGCCTCGTGCTGAAAACCGCCGATGTTGACGTGGCTGTCCCGCTTGGTGGCGCCGTCGGGGCCCACCAGGGCCGTGGGTGAGATCAGGATCTTGAAGGGGGCGTCCGACTCCAGCAGCGTCCGCTTCAACCAGGCGATCTGCTCCTTCCCCCACAGGGTCTTGGCCGGACCGTCCTCCATACCGTTGGGGCTGCGGTAGTCGCGGCCCTCAACCAGCCAGATCTGGAGTTCCCGACTGATCCGGTGGGTGCGGTAGGTCACCGCCTCCTTGTCCGCCGGGTCCACCACCGGCACCTGCTCCCGAAAGATTTCGATGCCCAGGGCGTTGGAGGGCTGTCGGGCCAGCTCCGGATTCTCCTTGTCTTCCACCCAGGCGTGGTAGCCCTGCACGGGCGTGTGGGGATCGGAGTCGTTGAAGCGGTGGTCGTGGTCATCCTTCTCCCAGTAAGTCGGAACCTGTCGGAATAGCTGAATATACCGAGGCTGCACGAACTGCTCGTGCCATTTCTTCCGCAGCTCGGCCCGGGTTCGGGCGCGGGAGTCGGCCGGGTGGTCGTAGTAGACGTTGTCTCCGGTTCCCACAAAGAAGTCGGGCTTCATGCGCAGGATGGTGGCCAGGGCCGGATAGCCCAGGGGCTTGTCGTGGCCTTCGTACTTGGGACGCTGAAACTGGGGAGCGCCGTCCTGGAAGAAGGCGTAGTTCATCCCCGTCACCACCACAAAGCTCACCACCGCGCTCCTCTCCCGTCCGGCCAGGGTCCTGAAGGTGGCGACGAGACCGAGTTTGGTATTTTCCTGATCGACACCGTAGCGCAGCCGGTAGTAGTAGCGGGTTGCCGGAGTCAATCCCGAGATCCGGGTCTTGACGATATAGTCGTTCGCGGGCAACGCGGACAGCCACTCGGTCACCCTGGGATCGGAAAAATCCTCGGCCGCCGACAGCTCGAAACGGGCGACCCCGGGGGTACCGGCGAGATCTCCGTCGACCAGCGCGGTGCTCCGGGTCAAGCGGGATTGCAAAATCACACTGGTTTCGGTGACTTCACCCGCCATTTCCCCCTGTCCGTTGTGGACGTCTGCCGCGGAAAGGGTGCCGACAGTCAAAAAGAGAAGGACCGTGATGGTGTTGCCCAATGGTCTGGATCGCATGATGAACCCCTTTCGGACGAAACCCGGCTGAACCTGCCATCCCGAATTATACCTGGATTGGGAAATAGTCTTCACGGATGGAAGTGCCTCGCCCGTCTCGTGATTTACAGGGATAATTCACATGGTTGGCCAGGTCATACAGGATGGCTCTTGGGAGTCTGGCGTCCTGGAATCCCGGGAATCATTTGAATGAGTTATTCACATCGATGCACAGGATGCACAGGATTTTTTTGGGAATTTATTCGGGAATCCTGAATCCTGTAGTCCTGGGCATCTGCAGGCCCGCAACGGATCATCGCCGCGCCGACTTGCGGTGCCGGAACCTCACGTCCTATTCATCCTGTGCATCGATGTTCAAAATGGAACCAAACGATTGGACAATTGGTGTCAATTCGTGTTTATTCGTGGTTCTTCCTGCCCCTTCGTAAATGTCACTTTTGGACCACTCATAAATAAGTTCCAATCAAGAAGAGCAACCGCCCCGGACAGGACGGTGGCTCGGCTAACCGGTTGACTCCGCCTGCCGGGTTCTGGAGAATCAACCCTTCCTCGATCGTTTTCCTCCTGGAGAGCCAAGAATGACAGACGGCGACAGCCTCCCGTCCCCTGACGCTACCGGCAAAGCGGCCGCCCGCCGGCGAAACCTGGCCCTGTTGGTGCTCGGCCTGGTGGCCCTGCCCTCCAGTCAGGCCATGCTTCTGGTCTACGGAACCCGTATCAGGGAATACTTCGCCATCAACGCCGAGCAGTTCGGGACGCTGTTCGGCAGTCGAGGTCTGGGCCGCATCCCGGCCCTGTTGACCATCGGCCCGCTGCTGGCCCGTCTGGGAGTTCGGCGGGCGACGGAACTGGCAGCGGTGGGGGCCGGAATTGCCTTCCTGATCCTGGGAGTCGGAGGAACCCTGCCGGCCTTCCGTGTGTCCATGCCGGCCATAGGCTTTTTCCTGGGGCTCTCCGGCGTTGCCATCCCGGCATTCCTGATTTCGCTTTTCCCGGATCGCAAGCGGCGCATCTTCTCACTCATGCTGGTGGCTTCGGCGGCGCCTTCCATCCTGACTCCGCTGCTGGCCCATGAGTTGTTGAAGTGGTCGGACGAGCGTGGGGATGCCGCTTTCGCCACCATTTTCCAGACCCCGTTCGCCATTTGCGGGGGAGCGCTGCTGCTGGGAGGATTACTGTTGAGCCTGGCCAAGCTGAAGGAGTCCCGGGGCGAGCTGGAAAAACCCCACGGCATCCGGGTCAGCCAACTGCTGCGTCTTCGTTCCCTGGCCATCGTGCTGATGCTTTCCCTGCACGCCGCCGCCGACACCACCCTCTACACCTTCCTGCCCATGTTCATGGCCAGCCAGTTCACACGGCTACCCCTGCCGCCGGCCACGGCGGTTGCCGGCCACGGCGTGGCCTACGTGGCCACCCGGACCCTGCTGTCCTTCTGGCCCGAGGGGAAGTGGCACCGGGGCATTCTGTGCCTGGCGGGACCGCTGGGCGGAACCACCATCATCCTGACCCTCTGGTTCGGACCGGCCGTCTCGGTGCCGATTCTCTATACCCTGGCCAGCATGATGTTTGCCGCCGAATACCCGGTGCTGGTCAGCGAAATCTCCTCGGAGTCCATGGCCGAATTCGGCTCCATCGTGGCCGGCGGCATGCTGGTCGGCGAGCTGATCGGCTTCGCACTACTCAAGGGAACCGGCAGGCTGGCCGACCTTACCGGCGATTTCCGGCTGGCGCTGAGCGTAGCCGCCTGCGGTTTCCTGGCTTTCGGCCTGATCGCGGCCGTGACCGGACTGGGAAAACGGACCCGGGCACCGCAATCTTCCAGTTCCTAGCGGGGCTTCGTCTCAGACCGACAAGCCGCAAAAAGAGATATCCGCGAAGGGACACGAAAACCAAGAAGACTCACGAAGAAAAACTCATTGATGCGGTGAATAGGGGACGCGGCACCCCTCTCAATCCACCTCCAACCTCTTGGTGGCCCTTCGTAGTCCTTCGTGTCCCTTCGTGGATATCTCTTTTCCCGCTTACCGTCTTGTGGACGGCAACTCCCTCGGGCAGACCACCCCACCGAACCAGGCCGTCACCAGGAAGCAGGCCAGCGGCACCGCATAGGCAATCCGGATGCTGCCGGCCATGTCGGAGACCTGGCCCTGCAGGGCGGTCAGGACGGCTCCGCCCAGGATGGCCATGATCAGCCCGGCTCCACCGATCTTGGTGTCGCGGCCGAGCCCCTGCACCGACAGGCCGAAAATGGTGGGAAACATCAGCGACATGCACCCCGATATCCCCACCAGGGAATAGACCCCGACCGGTCCTCCCGCCAGTATCACCCCCAGGGTGCAGCCCATGGCAATCAGGGACATCAGGCATAGCAAGGCTCCCGGACTCAGGAAGCGCATCAGCCAGGTGTTGATGAATCGAGAGACGGTGAAGAGGATCAGCGCCGCCAGGTAGTAGCTGGCCGCCTGGTCCTCGTTCAGCCCCAGCTCCTGCATCACGTAGCGAATGGTGAAGGACCACACCCCGATCTGGGCGCCCACGTAGAAGAACTGGGCGACCACCCCCCAACGGTAGCGGGACACACGGATCAGCCTTCCCACCGTAGCCGCCAGCTCCATATCGCCGCCGGTGTCGGCAGCCCTGGGCCAGCGGGTGACGGCGATGAGGATCCATACCAGGGTCAGGAACAGGGCAACAGCCACGTAGGGCTCCATGACGGCGGCCAGTTCCTCGGCCTGAATCCGGTCAAGCTGCTCCCGGTCCATGGCGGCCCGATCCTCGGCGCCGGCCCGGTTCAGCTCGGAAAGAATGAACCACTTGCTGAGAAAAACCCCCAGGATGGAACCGATGGGATTGAAGGACTGGGCGAAATTCAATCGCCGGGTCCCGGTCTCTTCCGGTCCCATGGCGATGATGTAGGGATTGGCGGCGGTCTCCAGGATGGACAGTCCGCCCGCCAGGATGTAGAGGGCCAGCAGGAAATGGGCGTAGTTCATGGTCATGCTGGCAGGATAGAAGAGCAGCGCACCGCACACGAACAGCCCCAGTCCCAGGAGCACCCCGGCCTTGTAGGACCACTTCTTGACCAACAGCGCCGCCGGCAGGGCCAGGCAGAAGTAGGAGCCGTAGAAGGCGATCTGTATCCAGGAGGTCTGGAAGTCCGACAGGCTCATGATCCGCTTGAAAGCCGCCAGCAGCGTATCGGTCATGTTGTTGGCCAGGCCCCACCAGGCAAAGCAACTGGTGAGCAGGACAAAGGGCCAGAGCGTCCGGCGGGAGATCAGCACTCTCGAGGAGTCGTCCATTGCAGCCTCCAGACCGCCTTTCGGGCAGGGGTTCCGCGCTTCCCGGCGTTGAAACACCTGTCGGCAACCATTGCCGCTTGCACAGGGACCGGCAGCATGCAAGGCTACTGGACTCGGTCGGCCGGATCAAGAGTTCATGGCCACCCCGCAGGCAGGACGGGTGCTTCTTTCGAATTCCCTTTCGGAGGGGCCCCGGCCCGCCTAAAATCGTTGCGGCAAGATCGTCGGAGATTTCGGAGAATTATGGGACGATACCGGCAGGAACCGTCCCGGATGATTGCCGTGGAAGCGCAGATGCGAACGATAAGGAGGTAATGCATGTCACTTTTGTCGAAGGCGAGCGCCGTGCGGTTTGCCATCCCGATCCTGCTGGCCGTCCTCTGGGTCGTCGCTCCGGGAGAATCCGGGTCCAACCGGGAATGGACCTCCTCTTCCTTCCTGGATTTCGTGGACGGCACCCTTGCCGACGGCGGAGCCAACACCTACGTGGGGGCCGACGGCACGGTCCGGCTCATCAACCTCTGGGACCTCAACCATGACGGCCAACTGGACCTTTTTTTTCCGAGCAGCCACGATCACAATGAGAAAGTGGATCTGTTCATCTATTGGGGAGGTTCGGAATTCGACCCCGCCGGCAGGACCCGGCTGCCCAGCGACGGGGGCAAAGCGGTAACCATTGCCGATCTGAACCAGGACAGTTATCCCGACCTGGTACTGGTCAATCGCTTCAACGGCACCCGCAGCGACCTGGACTCCTACGTCTACTGGGGCGGCCGGGACGGCTTCGAGCCCGGACGCCGCACGCTGCTGCCGACCCGGGGCGCCGAGGCAGCGGCCGCCGCCGACCTCAACGGCGACGGATGGAAGGAACTGGTCTTCGCCAACAGCGGCTTGAGCTACCACGTGCCGGTGGACAGATTCAACCAGTCATTCATCTACTGGGGCGCGGAGAGCGGGTACAGCCCGGAGCGCCGAACCAGCCTGAAAACGGTGCTGGCCCGAGACCTGGAGATCGCCGATCTGGACCGGGACGGCTCCCTCGACCTGGTCTTCGCCATCGAAGGAAACCGCGATGAAGAGTCGGGCGCCTGGATTTACTGGGGGGACGGAAAAGGGGATTTTTCCAGGCGTCCGGTCACCAGGCTGTCCGGTGAGCGGAGCTCGGCAGTGGCCGCCGGCGACCTCAACGGCGACGGATGGCCGGAAGTGGTTCTGGCCAACGGCTTCAGGCTTCGGGCCCGGGAGATGGATATCTACAACATCGTCGATACCGTGGCTGTGGATTCGTATGTCTACTGGGGCGGTCCGGGGGGCTATGAGGCCAAAGAGCCCAGCCGGTTGCCGACGGTGGCCGCTAGGGACGTGCAAGCGGCCGACCTCAACGCGGACCGCAGGCCCGACCTGGTCTTCGCCAACGGGGCCGGAGGGGCGGCCTACGTCTATTGGGCATCGGCCGAAGGGTTCCAACCGAACAAGCGGTTGGCCCTCCCCACCTCGGAAGCCGCCGCCGTGGAAGTGGAGGATATCAATCGAGACGGCTTCCCGGACCTGATCTTTGCTCAGCGAGCGGACCGCCTGGCCCGGGATGGCGGCTCACTCATCTACTGGGGCAGCGACCAGGGATTCAGCCGGAACCGCAAGCGGACCCTTCCCACCTTGAACGCCAGCGGAATCGCCATCGGCGACCTGGACTCCGACGGCGCCCGGGACCTGGTTTTCGCAAACAAGTCGGACGGCAGCCGCCGGGTGCCCTCCCTCCTCTACTGGGGAGGTCCCGAGGGCCGCTACAGCCAAGAAGCACGGCTGGAGCTCGGCAGCGGCGGCGCCGGTTCCTACGCGGCGGCCGACCTGAACCGGGACGGATTCCCGGATCTGTTTCTCCCGGAACAGCCCCCCGCCATTTACTGGGGCGGACGGGAGCCCTATTCTCCCAGCCGCACTTCCAAGGTGGACTCCGATCCGGCGATGTCGGGCCGGTTCGCCGACTTCAATCGAGACGGCTACCTGGACCTGGCGCTGAGCGAGTGGCAGCCGGGACATGAGCAGACCAGCCTTCTCTGGGGAGGCCCCGGGGACTTTTCCCTGGACAACCGCTTTGTCTTCCGGGTGGGAGGGTTGCGCCACCACCACCTGGCCGACCTGGATCGCAACGGCTGGCCGGACCTCATCTTTACCAGCACCACCAACCGCGAGATCTTTATCTACTGGAACGATCCGCAGGGCTTCGACAACGCACGCAAGACCCGCTTGCCTACCGGGGTCGCCGCCACCGTCGAAGTGGCCGACCTCGATGGAAACGGCTGGCTGGACATCATCGTACCCAACCTGTTCGATCCCGGTCCCGATCCCGACAAGCCTCAATCCTTCGGGGGCTCTCCGCAGGGCGACACCTTCATCTACTGGGGCGGCCCCGACGGCTATTCTCCGGCCTCCCGACAGATTCTGCCTTCCATCGGGAACGCCGACGTGGCCGTGGCCGATCTGGACGGGGACGGTCGCCTGGACCTGGTGCTCACCAGCTATCACGCCGGCCACACCCGCAGCCATCCCTCCACCATCTACTGGAACAGCGCCCGGGGGTTCCAGCCCGACCGCTTCACCCGGCTGCCGACCAACTCGGCCTCGGGGGTCCTGACAGCCGACTTCGACCGCAACGGCTACAAGGACATTCTCTTTTCCTGCCATTCCAGGGACGGAAACCACCGCAACCAGGCCTTTCTCTACTGGGGCGGCCCCGCCGGATTCTCGCCCGACCGGCGCAGCCATCTGCCGGTATTGGGGCCCCACTACCTCAGCGTCATCGACATCGGCCACATCTATGACCGCGGCGACCGCTACGACTTCACCTCCCCCGCTTTCGACGCCGGTCCCGGAGCCGTTTTCTCCACGCTGGCATGGAAGGGCGACACCCCCTGGCGGACCGGACTGGAATTTCAGCTCCGTGCGGCCGATACGCGCCAGGGATTGGACGCCGCCCCCTGGCAGGGTCCCCGGGGTCCGGACAGCTTCTACCGAACCTCGCCGGCCGGGATCGATGGCCTCCCCCCAAAGGCCCGCTGGATCCAGTACAAGGCCACCCTGATCAGCCCGGACTCCGCCAACAGCCCGGTGCTGCGATCGGTATCGGTCGGGTATCGGCGACAGGGCGAATGATGCATTCGCCAAGGTTGAATCGCGCCCATGGCGACAGAGCTCATCGGCTACAGCGACAAGTTCAGCGTATCCCCTGGAGAAAAGCTGGCTTTCAAGGTCAGCACGGACCTGCCCCAATATGAGGCCGCCATCGTGCGACTCATCCATGGAGACGAGAATACCGCCGGGCCGGGCTACAAGGAGGAAGTCGTCCCTACCCCGATCGACGGCGCCTACCCCGGCCGCCGGCAGGAGATCCACTGCGGATCCTGGCTGACGGTCCCCGACCGGCCGGCGCTGAGGGGACTGAAATCGCTCACCCTGCAAGCATGGATCTTCCCGACGGGAACCGACCGAGGGGAACGGCAAGGACTGATCTCGAAGTGGTGGTCGTCGGATCCCGCCGGGTACGGGCTGGGATTGGGGCCCGGAGGAGACCTGGAGCTGCGGGTGGGCCGCCCGGACGGCGACAGCTACAGCCTCTCGACCGGACGGGCCCTGCGAGGACGTCACTGGTATTTCGTGGCCGCCACCATCGACGTCCCCAACCGAAGGGTCCGACTGTGCCAGCAGGAGTGTTTCGGACCCGGCCCCGACACCACTTCCTGCAGCGCCACGGACATGCTTCCCCGCCAGGCGGAGCTCGACAGCGACGCCCCCCTGCTGATGGCGTCCGGACGCGCTTGCCGCCTCGGCGGGCGCATCCTGGGAAAAGAACTCTATGACGGCAAGCTCGAACGACCTTGTCTCTTCAGACGGGCTCTCGGGAGCGAGGAGCTGGAGCAGTTGAGACGTGGAGCCCTCCCCCTCGAGGTGGGTCAGCAGGACCTGGTCGCCGCCTGGGATTTTTCCAGGGAGATGCACACCTCCCGGGCCAGGGACCTGGGGCCGAACAAGCTGCACGCCACTGCCGTCAACATGCCGGCCCGGGCCGTCACCGGGCACAACTGGAGCGGTCGGGAGACGGACTTCAAGCGGTCCCCCGAGGAATACGGCGCCATCCATTTCCACGGCGACGACCTGGAGGACGCGGCCTGGCGGACCGACTTCACCCTGGAGGTTCCCCCCACGCTCAGGAGCGGAATCTATGCGGCCAGGCTCAGAGGCGGCGATGGGGAGGATCACATCCCCTTCTTCGTCAGGCCCGGCGAGGGAGCAGAGCGGGCCCGGGCGGCCCTGTTGGTCCCCACCCTGACCTATCTGGCTTACGCCAACGAGAGGATGGACTACAGCCCCGGCCTGGCGGCCTTGATGGCGAGTCCACGGCCGCTCAATCGGGACCCGAGAGACCTCTACCTGGTGGACCACCCGGAACTGTCGGCCTCCCTCTACGACCATCACCGAGACGGAAGCGGTTTCATCTACGCCTCCCGATTGCGCCCCATTACCAACCTGCGTCCCAGGTACCTCAAATGGCGCCTGGGAGGGCCCCGCCATCTGGCCAGCGACCTCTACCTGGTGGACTGGCTGAATGCCAAGGGATTCGACTGCGATGTCATCACGGACGAGGATCTGCACCATCAAGGCCTGGAGCTGTTGCGGGACTACCGGGTCCTGCTCACGGGCACCCACCCCGAGTACACCACCGGTTCCATGTTGTCGGCCCTGGAGCAATACCTGGGCCAAGGGGGACGGCTGATGTACCTGGGGGGCAACGGGTTTTACTGGGTCACCAGTCTTTCCGAGGAAAAACCCCAGGTCATGGAAGTCCGGAGGGGCCACGCCGGGTCGCGGACCTGGGAGTCGGCTCCCGGAGAGGTCCACCACAGCACTACCGGGGAGATGGGAGGGCTGTGGCGACACCGGGGCAAGGCGCCCAACAGCCTGGTGGGAGTGGGCCTTTCCTGCATGGGCTGGAGCACGGAGTCGCCGGGCTACGCCCGCACTCCGGCCAGCGGCGACCCGCGGGCCGCCTTCATCTTCGAGGGTGTCGGTGACCACGAGATCATCGGGGACTTCGGCCTGGCCATGGGCGGGGCCGCCGGAGACGAGCTGGACCGGCTCGATTTCGATCTGGGGACCCCTCCTCACGCCCTGCTGCTGGCCTCCTCCACCGGCCACAACCACCATTACCAGCAGGTCATCGAGGACATTCCCCAACTCAAGAGCGAACGGCTCTACGGCGGCAGCACCCATCCTCCAATTCGGGCCGACATGGTCTACTTCGAGTCCGCCCGCGGAGGAGCCGTCTTCTCGGTGGGGTCGATGTCCTGGTGCGGCAGCCTGTCCCACAACGACTATGACAACAACGTGTCCCGGATAACGGAGAACGTCTTGAAGGAATTCCTGAGGTAAGCACCACCCCTGCCCGGCCGGCAGATCATTCGAGAGTGAAACAACGAATCTTCATAGCCTGTCGGGAACAAGGGCCATGTTCCGCTAGCAGGGTTTCCTACCTATTGAACATCGATGCACAGGATGCACAGGATTAACAGGACGAGAGCTTCCTGCACCAGAAGCCGATTTGGGCGATGATCCGATGCGGATTCGCGGATCTTTAGGACCGCAGGTCCACCGTTTCCAGAAAAAATCCTGTGCATCCTGTGCATCGATGTGAATAAACCATTTACCCCTTCGTGACGTTGAACCGGTTTCCAGCCACCAGGCGCAGGCGTTTGTTTCAGGACGGTGGGAGCCTTGACCCATTGAGATCGGAGTGAATTTCCGATAAGGTAGAGGGGTTCGAACAGGGCTTACTCCACTCAATCCACGGCAACCGTGAACCGCATGCCGGCAAGACTCCTTCCATGGCTGGTGTCGCTACTGCTGATGGGATCCGCGCCTTCCCCGGCCCCGGCCGAATCCGTCCCCGCCTTCGAAAACATCCGGCCCATTCTCGAAAAACACTGTCTGGCCTGTCACGACTCCCGGGCGCACCAGAGTGGCCTGGTCCTGGAGAGCCCCCGAGCTGCACTCCAGGGAGGCGCCTTGAACGGGCCCGCCGTCATCCCGGGAAAGAGCTCGGAGAGTCCGTTGATGCTCTACCTGACCGGCCACAAGCAACCGCGGATGCCCTTGAGCGGCAATCCGCTCAGCGATGAAGAGATTGCCTCGATAGCCGGCTGGATCGATCGACTGCCGCCAATTTCGGACGCCGGAAACCAGGTGCGGGGATGGCCCTGGACGGGGTTGAAGGAGCCCGAGGTCCCGCAGGTGCGCCAGGACCAGTGGGTGAAGAACCCCATCGATGCCTTCATCCTGGCCAAGCTGGAGAGCCGGAAGCTGACTCCCGCCTCGCCGGTCTCGAAGCGGCTGCTGCTGCGACGCCTCTATTTCGATCTCATCGGCTTGCCCCCGACTCCCGAGCAGATGCGTCGATTCACCAGCGATCCCAGCCCCGACGCATACCGGCAGGAAATCGACCGGCTGCTTCGAGACCCTCGCTACGGCGAGCGCTGGGCGCGGCACTGGCTGGACATTGCGCGGTATGCCGATACCGACGGCGGCTATGACGGTCCCCTCCCCCACATCTGGCGCTATCGGGACTACGTGGTCCGGGCCTTCAACCAAGACCGCCCTTTCGACCGTTTCATTCGGGAGCAGATTGCCGGCGACTCCTATCCGCACTACGGCAAGGAAGGCAAGCTGGGTCTCGGATTCCTGCATGGCACGGTCTACAGTGAGGACGGCGTACGGCGCGACGCCCTCAACGACATCGTCAACACCACCGCTTCGGCCTTCCTGGGACTGACTCTGGCCTGCGCCCGCTGTCACGATCACAAGTACGACCCCATCCCCATCCGTGACTACTATCGGATGGAGGCCTTCTTCGCACCGGTCAAGCTCAGCACCATGGAAGTACCCTTCAGCCAGTACGAGCTGCCCGGCCGTGACTCCAGGGCCTGGGAAGACGGCAAGGCCTACTGGGAAGATCTGCTCAAGCGCCAGAAGGAGTTCCGCGAAAAGACCACGGCCAGCTTCAAGGTACGCCTGGAAAAGGCCCGCTTCCTGCAGGCTTTTCAAGATCTCAAGGAACTGCCTCCCTTGAGCAACAGTCCCGTCAACGGAGACCTCAAACGGGCAGCCCTCGAAGGCGTCCTCCTGAATGAGCAGGAACAGGCGCTCTACCACCTGATGCGCAAGCAGACCACCGCCTATCGCAATCCGCACAGCCCCGACTACTACAAGGCCATGGCCCACTCGGCCTCGGCCTCCCTGGGCCTGAACTACGCAGCCGTGGGAACAGATGCCGGAGGCCTTCCGGACCCACCGACCACCTTTGTCCTGGAGGGAGGAGATCCCAAGAAGCGGGGCGAGGTGGTCCTGCCGGGATTTCTCAGTGCCCTGACCGGCCACTCGGAACCGGCCGGACTGGAAGAGGTTGGCCACGACGGAGTCTCCCGCCCCATCCGCAACCCCACCAAGGTTCTGGCCGAGTGGATCGCCAGCCCTGAAAACCCCCTGACGGCCCGGGTGATGGTCAATCGGATCTGGCAGCACCATTTCGGCCGAGGACTGGTCAGGACCCCCAACGATTTTGGACGCAACGGCTCCGGCACCGACTACCCGGAGCTCATCGACTGGCTGGCCACCCGGTTTATCCGGAGCGGTTGGAGCGTCAAGTCCATGCACCGGCTCATTCTGCAGTCCAACACCTATCGTCAGTCGATGCAACATCCTGAATTCGACCGTCTCCGGAAGATCGACCCCGAGAATCGCTATTACTGGCGATGGAACATGTTGCGGCTGGAAGCCGAGGCCATTCGAGACAGCGTTCTGGCGGTGAGCGGCCGGTTGAATCCGCTCATGGGAGGCCCCGGATTCTTTCCCCGGATCGACAAGGACTTGCTGGAAGGGGCAGTGACCTGGTTCGAGCCCTCCACTGCCGAGGCCAGAAATCGACGCAGCCTTTACATGTACCAGCAGCGCAGCCTGGTGTTGCCCCTGGTGAAGGTCTTTGACGGCACCCAACTGGACGAGAGCTGCGCCGCCAGGGAGGTCACCACGGTGACTCCCCAGGTATTCGTCCTCTTCAACAGCCGGTTTGCCCACGAGCAGAGCCGCGCGCTGGCCGGCAGAATTGTTGCAGAGGTTGGGGATGATCCCGGACAACAGCTCGACCAAGCCTTCCAACTTGCCCTGCAACGTGCCCCCACTCCCTCGGAACGAACCGACGGCCTGGAGTTTCTGGGAGCCGCTCGGCCGGTTTCGGGAGATCCGAGGGATACCGTGAGTCTAGCCGCGGGCGGGGGAGGTTCGATCGACGACGACCGGGGAAATCCCGCCACAGGGCGGAAAAAGGATGCAGAGGGAACCTTGGCCGATCTCTGTCTGGCCCTTTTCAACCTGAACGAATTCATCTATGTCGAGTAATTGCAATGCGGGCGGATGGGCTTCCTCATCCCCGGCAAGGAGAACCCTGAACATGGCTTACGGTCCGCCGAAATGGAACCCCGTCCCGAGCTCCAGGAACGGTCCGCAGACGGGACCCGTGGGACGCCGGCACTTCCTCTTGCAGGGTGGAGTCGGTTTGGGGGGATTGGCCCTGTCCTACCTGATGCAAAGAGAGACCCTGCTGGCCTCGGAATCTCCCGCCAGCCCACTGGCCCCCAAGCCCCCCCACCTGACGGCCAAGGCCAAGTCCTGCATCTTCCTGTTCATGGGCGGAGGTCCCGGCCACATGGATACCTTCGACCCCAAACCGGATCTCACCCGGCACCACGGAACGGTCGCCAGCGGCGGACCGGACCAACCCGAAGACGCCAAGCTCCTCTATATCGGCAGTCCCTTCCGGTTCAGCAAAAGGGGAAAGAGCGGCATCGAGGTCTCCGAGCTTTTTCCTCACTTGGGCGAGTGGGTCGACGAAATGTCGGTGGTTCGTTCTCTCTACACCGACAGCGACAACCACACCGCCGGCAGCCTGCTCATGAACCTGGGCCGACCCATGCCGGGCAGTCCCTCCCTGGGTTCCTGGATGGTCTATGGCCTGGGCACCGAGAACCAGAATTTGCCCGCCTTTGTGATCCTGCCCGACTACCGCTTTATCCACGGCCCCCAAAATTGGTCCAACGGGTATCTGCCGGCCATTTATCAAGGCACCCTGCTGAATCTGGTGGGGCCGCCCATCGTCGATCTGAAGCCGCCTGAAGGGGTGACCCGAGGCCGACAAGCGGCCAATCTGCGCCTGATCAACAAGTGGAATCGAGACCACCTGCGTTCCAATCCGGTCAAGGATGACCTGCAGGCTCGCATCCGCAACTATGAGCTGGCCTTCCGGATGCAGACCTCGGTCCCCGAGGCCCTCGACCTGGAGAAGGAACCCGAGAGCATTCGGGAACTCTATGGCCTGAACAACGCCGTCACCGAGCCCATGGGACGAAAGTGCCTGATGGCCAGGCGGATGGTGGAGCGCGGCGTCCGATTCATCCAGGTTTTCAATAGCAGTTGGGATTCCCACTTCGATCTCACCAAGGAACACTCCCGCAGGGGTCTGGAAACCGACCGGCCGATCGCGGGTCTTCTGCAGGACCTGAAGCAGCGTGGCCTGCTGGACGAAACCCTGGTGGTCTGGGGAGGAGAATTCGGGCGCACCTCTGCAAGCGGCCGCGGCCTGGTGAAGGAGACCATGGGGCGCGAGCACAACAAGGAAGCCATGGCCATGTGGTTTGCCGGCGGGGGCGTCAAGCGGGGGACCGTGGTGGGAGCGACCGACGAAATGGGACGCCGGGCCGTCGAAAACCGCTATCACATTCACGATCTGCATGCCACCATCCTCCACTTGATGGGGTTGGACGATATGCGCCTGACCTACTATCACGGCGGGCGTTTCAAACGTCTCACCGATCTGGGCGGTCACTTGATCAAGGAGATGATCGCCTGATGGAAACCGGAACGGTCACCCGGCGCGGCTTTCTGGCCATGGGTGCCGCCGGAGCCGCCCGTCTGCTGCGGCCTGCCGCTGCTCTCCCTTCCAGGACCGCCTCTCCCCGGAAACGCCGCCTCCTGTTCAACTGGGACGGCTCCATGATCCACTGCTGGGGCCGCGCCGCCCTGCCGCACTCCAAGGGCCCTCTGACCCGCGACCAGTTCACTTCCCTGGTGTTCGCTCCCATTGAGGGCTCGGCCGTGGATACCGTGCTCTTCAGCTTCGGCAGCGGAAACGTGGCCGAATACCAGAGCCGGGTGCTGGAGTGGCCGGGAGAAGCCGACAACTTCCAATTCCCCGAGGAAAGAACCTGGCACGCCGGCATCCCGGTGGACCCCAAGGATCAGTACCGGAACCCGAAGTCGCTGGCCGACGCCGGACACAATCCCCCGGCGGTTGTGGTCGAGGAGTGCCGCCGCCGAGGTCTGGAGGCCTTCGTTTCCCTGCGCATGAACGATTGCCACGATGCCCTTCGAGGGCGCGGGCAGTTGCCCAACCCGGAACTGCCCACCTTCAAGCGTCTCAATCCCGATTGGCTTTCCAATCTGCGTTGGTGGACGGCGCTCAATTTCGAAAAACCCCAGGTCCGCGAGCTCAAGCTGCGAGTGATCGAGGAATTTTTCGATCGCTGGGATTTCGACGGCATCGAGTTGGACTGGCTTCGCCACACCCTGAACTTTCCGCGGGGCACGGAACGCGAGAACGCCAAACACCTCAACAGCTTCATGCGCTCGGTGCGCCGGAGCCTGCGAGAACGAGGCCGGCGCCGCGGTAGACCCATTGAGCTGGGCGTACGGGTTCCGGAGCGCCTGGAGTGGTGCCTGGAAGGAGGTTACGACGTCCCCACCTGGATTTCCGAGGACCTGGTGGACTTTCTGATCCTGGGACAGGGATTGACCGAACTGCCGAATTTGAAAGAGTTTCGACAACTGATGACCCGCGCAGACCTGCCCATCTATCCCTGCCTCTACATGTATGGCAATGGATACCGAGTCAGTCCCGATGCCGTGATTCGGGGCAGCGCGGCCAACCTCTGGCGTGACGGAGCCGACGGCCTCTACACCTTCAACTGGTTCACCTACGGGCCATGGCGGAAGCCCCTGTTGAATGAGATTGCCGATCCGACGACCCTGCCCAGTACAACCAAGCACTACACAACCGTCCATCGATTCGACTCGACGCCCTTCACTCCCGTAACCGACGCCATTCGCTACAACACCGCCCTCCGGGATGCCCCGCTCCCTTTCGACCTGAACCCCAACGGCAAGGCAAAGACCCTCCGGGTTCCCATCGCGGATGATCCGAGATCCAGGACGAACCGCCCCCGGAAGGCTGAATTGTGGATCGGCATGCATTACCACAGGACGGGAGACGTCTTGAACCTGGTACTCAATGGGCAGCCGCTGGAACCCGCGGAACTGCACGTATCCAGCCACTGGCAGCAGGTGGGTTACGAGGTCAGTCCGCCGGCCGGACAGGGAATCCTGGGCTTCCCCGCCGGAGAATCGTACGACATGCGGTTCCAGGCCCTGCGGCTCGAACTTCCCGTCAACCGGCTCAGGAAGGGCCGCAACCGGCTGGATCTCAAGCTGTTGGCCCGCGGCGCCGGATCGGACAAACCCTTGCGAGTCACCCGGGTGGAGGTGTCGGCCGAGGCTTGACGGGAGGTCGGACAACCGCCGGCGGCAGCCGATCGACCCGTTCCGGCTCTTGCATTCGGGCAACGGCTGAAGATGGAGAGGAAGAACCGGAAATGAACACTTCAAGGCTCAGTCCCACCGAACTGGATCGGCATGCCGACAGGCTGACCGAAGAGGGCTACACCATCATCCCCGAGGTCCTTTCTCCGGCAGACCTGGAAGGGGCCAAGCGGGCCATCGATGAAACCCTGGAGGCGGAAGCCGCCACCGCCCGCAAGTACGGCCTGCAGAACGAGAACCTGCTGATGTGCTACAACGCCCAGGGCAAGCACCCTCATTTTCCGGGCATGCTGACCCGGCACCCCGAACCGCTGCTCGTGGCCCGCCGGGTGCTGGGGGACGACATGTTCGCCCACAACCTGGCCATCCGCAAACCGCTGCCGACCGGAAAGAAGGACTGGACCAAGCTGGGCGGCTACCTGCATGCCGACTGGCACCACTTTACGGTCAACCCCTTCATCGGCGGCAGGCACTATCCGCTGGCCGTCCAATCCGTCTGGTGCGTTTCCGAGTTCACCCGCCAGAACGGCGCCACCTACGTCTGGCCCCGATCCCACCTGTCCCTGGAAGTCCCCCCGGAACAGCCGCAGACCCTGCCGAAGGGATGGATTCGCGCCGAGGCCCCGGCCGGCTCGGCCATCCTCTGGGACTCGGCCCTCTGGCACACCAGCGGCGCCAACTGCGGCACCGCGCCCCGCTACTCGCTGGTGTACTACTTTCAGCGCTGGTGGGTCCGGGGATTCAACGACGCCTACCGGCTGTGCCCCCCGGAGGCCAGGGCTCGCATGACCGAGGAGGAACGGAGCATCTGGGGGTTGGAGGCCGCGGTCCCGCCCAATACCCACTTCCGGGGTATGACGCCGCAACAGATCGAAGCCCTCACGCCCGAGGAGAAGGCCGTCCTCAACATCGCGGCCTTTTGACGGAAGTGTCATAGACTTAATGACACCGACCGGTGCAGGTTGCAAGACTAGCACTGCAGTCCGGTCTGAACGTCACTTTTCGGGGGTGGGAATACCTGCTTGGGTGGGTCGATTTCCCCTTCCGCAGTTAGCCACCGCGTTGTACCACAGTTAGCCCCCCGGAATAGCCGCAGGTTCTCCACGATAGTTGGACTCGAGTTGAGGGCCAGGCAGGTCTCGCCCTTACCTGAAACACCGCTGTTTCGCCCTGTATCAGCCGCGCCGTCGCACGGTCCGGAGCCGAGCCTTACCCCCACCGCATCAGCCTTCGCCATCCGGCGCTGCTTTGCGGCGTCGCGTATGCCCCCCTCCGCATCAGCCTTCACCTGCGGCTCGGCTTCTGCGACTCCCCCTCAAGGGGGGAGTGATTCTTGGGTACAGACCGCATTCATCCTTTACATCATAAACCGCAAACATGGTTTACACGCTGATAGGGTATCGATCGAGGAGGATAGAGC
>JAPPDF010000096.1 GCA_028875575.1 Acidobacteriota bacterium | reverse complement strand
GATTATCCGCCAAAGGTCCTTCTCAGAACGGTACAGGAGTCGGTGAGACAAGGGCCCCGCCCGCAGTCGAACCGGTGGGGGGGGACGGAATCCGCGAGATCGCCACATAGGAGATTCAGTCCTCAGTCGAGCCGCAGGGGGCCCTGCTGCCGAGGTTCGTAAGAGTCCGCTGTTTTCCCTCGAATGATCCGCCCTCCAGGGCGGTGGTTCAACGGATCACCGGCCGCTGACCACTATCCACTTACCGTGACAGTCGGTCCAGCAGGTTGCGCGTGATGCGTTCCACGGTCTTGTCCCTACCCCTCAGGCCTTTGGCCCACTCGGTGCATCCGGTGGTAAACACCGTGCCTCCGCGGCTGTAGAGGCCCATGACAGCAGCCCCGGGCTGGGTGATTTCCCTGGTAGTCCCCTCTCCATAGAGGGCTTCCGAGGCCAGGCGCACCGAGTCGTCCGCGTGAGAGAGGGCCGCCGGCGCCGTGGCCAGGATGGTGAAATTCTCCGGTGTCCCCTCACGGCCGGTGGCAACCGGCCGGCCTCCCTTCCACCGCAAGTCGCAGCCGTCGCACTCGTAGCCCACCAACCTGTCCAGGCCTCCCAGAGGATCGCCGTCACTTAGCCCGGTGCCCTCGAATACCCAGTGATCGGACCGATGAACGGTGTAGTGGCCCGGGTCGTCGCGGTACTGATCAAAGAAGTCGTAGTAGCCCCCCCGGGCAAAGCTGACTCCGGTGAGCCGGTTTTCCGGCCTCCCGATCAAGTGGTGACACCAGAGGGTGGTGAGCCGGTCGTGTCGGCCGGAGGCAAAGTAAGGATCCCGCTTGTAGTCCTTCCAGCAGACCAGGGCTCGCCCCCGGTCTTCGCTGCGAACCTGCCACCAGAGGTTATTGCCGCTGAAGAAGGCCACGTTGCCTCCGTCGGCAACGTATTGCTCCAGGTGGTCCCGCATGGGCGCAGACCAGTACTCGTCATGCCCCACGCTCAGCACCAGCCGATAGTTCCGAAGGAGCTCAGGACAGAACTCCAGGTCGGTGTTGACAGCGTACTCCAGCGTATAGCCGGACCGCTCGGCCCAGGCCACGAAGAACTGCTCCCAGTTGCGCCAACCGCTTTCCCAGGTGGTGAATCCGTCATAGACTCTCAGTTGCCCCCGTTCCCACTTCAAGGTGTAGGTAATGCCAGGAACCACCAGGTACCAGCGGTGGCCCGGGCGGGTCACCTGAACGAAGGAATGGGCGGCAATCTCGATTCCGACCCCCTTAAAGGCCGCCCGCAGAGCATTGGAGATATGCCGCTCATCCAGTTCGTTCTCGAACCGGCCTTCGAGTGCGAACAGGTAGATGCCATCCTCGTCGAACCCAGCATAGGGCCGGTCGAAGGAGACCCGGTGGGCGGGGCCGTCAGGGCCGCTGTAGAGCGTGTACCCGCCCCAACTGTTGTAGGCGGCATCGGTGTTGGTGGTGCGCTGCAGGAGTATCCTGGACTCCCGCCCCGGCCGGGCCGCTTTAACCACGAAGGAGATCTCGCCGCGGACCCGGCGATGGACTCCCTCTCCGCGAAGGACCAGGCTGTAGTACCCCGAGCACCAGTCTCGGGGCACGTTGATTCGGAACGCGGGAGGCCAGCCGCAGCCGTGGCTGGAGGCATTGGCCGGGACCGGATGACAGGCCCCCGACAGGTTGTCCCGGGTCCACACGACCTTCCGCTCCGCTCCCAGACGTGCGATCTCCACCGAGTACCGGGGCAAGTTGGTCGAAACGTGAAAGCCGATCCCGTCTCCGGCCGGAACGCTCAGTCGATCCGCATACCCCTCGACAAAGAGTCTTGCGGAATTTGACTCAGACAAGTGGCGCTCCTGCCCTGCCGGGTAAATCATCCGAGAGTGAAACAAGAGAAGTTCATGGCCTGTTGGGAACAAGATTATTGAACATCGATGCACAGGACGCACAGGCTTAACAGGACGAGAGCTTCCTGCACGAAAAACCAGCTCAGGCGATGTTCCGGTGCGATTTTGCGGATTCCCGGCATTAGAAGCTAACCGTTACCTGAAAGAATCCTGTGCATCCTGTGCATCGATGTGAATCAAAAATTTGCCCATGCTCGACTTTGAACCGGTTTCCAGCCAACAGCGGCTACCCTCCCGCCTGCGAGCTCAGAAACACCATCAGCGCCGAACCCGCCCAGACCAGGGACACCATCAGGGCGCAGCACAGGGTAAACCAGAGCAGACCCCTGTAGTACCACTCCAGGCCCGGCTCCCGGACCAGCTCGATCGCACTCTCCGGCCCGCAGATCTTCCGAGTGGAATAGGACCCATAGAGCTGCGCCAGGGCCGGCTCATCCAGCCTCTCTTCGGCCTGGGCGCCCCCGTCCGAGCCCTCCATGGCCGGCAGCCGGATTCCCACGGCGCTCAATCGCTCATCTTGCCCCAGCGGCGTATTCAGGATGCAGTAGAAACGCTGCAGGCGTATCTGCGACTCGGGCCGCGTCAGCCGGCTGACCAGGTACATGGTCAAGGCGGCCGCCCCGATCGGGGGAAAGACGCTCATCGGCACCTTGGTGCTGGGCGGCCCGTCATGAAATATCTGCACGATCCAGAGCAGGCCGATTCCCACCGCCAGCGCGGCCCAGACCCCGCGCCGATTGGCTCCTCTCCAGGCGATCCCGAAAAACAGGGGGATGCCCAGGAATCCCTGGAGCGGCGCCAGAAACTCGACGATCTCCTTGAGCGTGGAAAACTGCAGGGTAATCAGGTAGGCCAGCAGAACGGCCACCACCCCTCCCACCCGGGCCCAGCGGAGGTAGAATGCCTGGCTGCGACCCGGGAACCAGCGCTTCTTGAACAGATAGTCCACCGTCATGGCGGAGCTGGCCGTGGCCACGGTGTCCACCGTGGACATCAGGGCGGCGAAGAAGCTGGCCACCAGCAACCCCAGCAGGCCGGCGGGAACGATCTCCTTCATCACGATCCCCCAAACCAGCTCGGTATCCTGAGGCAAGGGCTGGGTATGGAGTCCGGGCTTGTAGATGGCGAACATGATTCCGTAGACGGCAAACAGCACCGTCATGATTCGCTTCCAGATATGGCTCCATGCGCACTGGGTGGCCGCCCGCTCGTCCCTGCCCACCACCATGAAGCTGAACAGAATCGGTGTGGCCACCGCTCCCAGTCCGCCTAGGATCAAGGCCAGCACGTAGGTCAGCGGAATCTCCTCCGAGAAGAGCGCCCAGCGTTCCGGCGCGACATTCACCAGCCCCTGAAACCCGCCCACTTCTCCCCAAAGGAATGGCAACAGCAGAAAGCAGAAGACTGTCAGCGACAAGACCCCCTGGAACAGATCGGTCAGCAACGATGACATCAGGCCGCCCGATCCCACATAGAGAGCCACCACCAGGCAGGCGGCCAGCAGGGTGATTTCCACCGACCATCCCGTCAGCCCGGCAATGGTCTTGGCCACGGCCAGAGCAAAGGTGCCGATGACAAACAGGCTGAGGACGCTCCCCATGA
Organism: Acidobacteriota bacterium; assembly: GCA_028875575.1. Taxonomy (NCBI): domain Bacteria; kingdom Pseudomonadati; phylum Acidobacteriota; species Acidobacteriota bacterium. The sequence goes on along the minus strand of JAPPDF010000096.1, from coordinate 52,745 downwards.
TGGCGATGCAGCTGGCCACCCCCGGACCGAAGCGCATCTCGAAGACCTCGGCCAGATTGAACACCCTTACTCGCTTGTAGATGGGGGCGAAGATGTAGTAGACGATCAGGCCAACGCCTCCGGCAAACCAGAGCCAAACGCCCGAAAGCCCGCTCCGGTAGGCCGCACCGCCCACCACCACCGCCTCCGCGCCGCCGACCGAGGAGGCAAAGACGTAGATGAAGGCCACCAGTGACCCCCACTTGCCCCCGGCGGTGAAGAAGTCGCGAAGGTTCCTGGTCTTTCTCCTGCCGACCACTACTCCCAGAAAGGTCACCACCAGGAAGTAGACTGCCAGGACGGCCAGGTCGAGTGGATGAAGGGTCGAGAACATGGGCGGTCATTCTATCACCCTGACTGCATCCGTATTGCCGCCGCCCGGCCTCGGTGTTAGGCTTTTCCGGAAAAGACCCACTGGCGCCGAAAAACGGACTGCGACGCTGCAACCGCGAAAGGGGACTCCATGCAACGCCGGGAATTTCTTTACCTGGGTCCGCTGGCTCTCGGCCTCAGCCGCTGCCGCTCCGGCGGTCCTCCCAGTGCTTCGCTCCCGCCCATTCCGGAGCCCCATTTCCCCAATCGTGTTTTCCAGTTCGTGTGGCGCAACTGGGAGCTGGCCAACACCTCCCGGATCGCTCGGGTGCTGGAGACCAGCGAAGCCAACGTGCTGGCCCTGGGGGACGCGATGGGCCTTCCCCCGAAGCGCCGTTTGAGTCCCGATCAGCTCAGGCGGATACACATCACGGTGATCCGCCAGAACTGGCATCTGCTCTCTCGCCATCAACTCATCCGGCTCCTGGACTGGGACCGTGCCAAGTTGGAGTTCGCCCTCAAGGAAGACGATTTCCTGGATATCAAGCTGGGGCCCAAGCCTGATTGTGGAGAGCTGCTCTATCGCAGTCCCACCGGTGAAGAACTGCGCCGGGCCGCGCACATCCGCGAGATCCTGAAGGAAACGCTGGGAAGCCGGATCCAGGAACCCGGTCAGGAGCCCTTCCACTTTGTCCGGGAACTGAGCCTGACCCGGCGGCCCCAATTGCGGGATGCCACCCGAAGAGCCTCCCGGGAAGAAGTGGACCTAAGCAGCGGCTGGAACCTGGTGCAGCCTGACCAGCCCAGGCTGGCCCAGGTCGCCCGACGCTTCCAGGACTACCTTGGCAGCTCCATGGGAGCTCGGGTGGAGATAACCACCGCCCCGCCTTCCCGCGGCAAAACCATTCGGATGGCAGTAAGCTCTGCCGGGGACGAAGCCACTCGAGGCTTCAAAGTCCAGGTGAGCCCTCGGGAGCTGCATATCACCGGTCAGGAGGAAGAAGACGTCCGGCAGGGCCTCTACTGGATTCAGGACCGGATGGAGCTTCGAGGCGGACCCTTTGTGCCCAAGGGGACCCTCCGGCGCGAGACAGCCTGGGACCCTCGCTACCTCTACTCCTACCTGGCGCTCTTCGGAGATCCGCTCCTGGAAGAGGATATCGACCCCTTCCCCGGAGCCTACCTGGAAGCGCTGGGCCGGGCCGGCATCAACGGGGTCTGGATGCATTCCCTGCTGAGCACCCTGGCCCCCTCCACCGAGTTTCCGGAATTCGGCAAGGACTGGGAAAAACGGCTGCGACGGCTCAACTCCCTAGTGGAGCACGCCCTCGGGTTCGGCATCCGAATCTATCTCTACCTGAACGAGCCGCGCGCCATGCCACCATCCTTCTTTGACCGGCATCCCGACATCAAGGGTTCGCCCGATCGGGACTTCTTCGCCATGTGCACCAGCGTCCCCCGAGTGCGCCGGTGGATCGCCGACAGCCTTACCCATGTCATGCGTCAGGTCCCCGACCTGGGGGGATGGTTCTCCATCACCATGTCGGAAAACCACACCAACTGCTTTTCGCACGGCGGCAGTTGGGGCCGGGAAGCTCCCCGCGCCGACGGGTGCCCCCGCTGTTCCCAACGGAAGAGCTGGGACACGATCGGCGAGCTGATCGGCACCTTTAGGGAAGGGGTTCGGAGAGCCGGCTCGAGCGCCGAGGTCATCGCCTGGGACTGGGGCTGGGGAGACGACCTGGCAGCCAGGCTGATTCCCCTGCTGCCCAAGGACGTGCGCTTCATGAGCATCAGCGAGTGGGAGCAGCCGGTGTCCAGGGGTGGAGTCGAGACAGAGGTCGGAGAGTACTCCATTTCGGTGGTGGGCCCCGGGCCCCGGGCCAGGCGCAACTGGGCCAGGGCCGACCGGGAGGGAATCCGCACCATGGCCAAGCTGCAATTCAACAACACCTGGGAGATCTCGGCGGTTCCCTACATTCCCGTGGTGGATCTGATCCTTCAACACTGCGAGAAACTCTCCAGGGCAGGCATCAGCGGCATCATGCCCTCCTGGACCTGCGGGGGCTATGCCTCTCCCAACCTGGAGGCGGCCAAGGCCCACTATTTTCGGCCCGCGGGATCCAACCCGGACATCCTCGTGGAACTGGCAACCCGCCGTTACGGCCCGGAGGCGGCCCCGCTGATGGTCGAGGCCTGGCGAGAGTTCAGCCGGGCATTCCAGGAATTCCCCTACGGGGTCCGCATCTACAACATTCCCACCCAACACGGGCCGGCCAATTCGCTGCGTCTTCACCCCACCGGGTACCGCTCCAGCATGATGCTGTTCCCCCAGGACGATTTCAGGCAGTGGTCGGGGGATTACCCCCCCGAAGTCGTGCAGCAGCAGTTCCGCAAGCTGGCCGCGGGTTGGAGCCGGGGGCTGGCCCGCTTCCGGCAGGGCGCGGAGAAAGTGACCCCGACAAGAAAGGCTTTCGCAGAGATGGACCTGGCGATCGCCCAAACCTGCCGGCACCACTTCCAGAGCACGGCCAACCAGGTGGAGTTCTACCTGTTGAGGGAGAAGCTTCGGCAGGTCCAGGAGGAGAGGCCCCCGACTGTTCGGCGGATGATTGAGATCGCCTGGGCGGAAATCGAGCTGGCCCAGGCTCAATTCTCCATCGCCCGGCGGCACTCCACCATTGCCTTCGAGGCCTCCAACCACTACTACTACCGTCCGCTGGACCTGGCCGAGAAGATCCTGAACTGCCGCCAGGTGATCGACGATCTCTCGGCTGTCTGAGCGTCCCCTGGCTTCGCCACCCACTACAAGAAACGCGCCAGCGTCGAACACCTCTTCTCCCGGGTTGCCGAACCAGGGTATCGTATGACATTATTATGATATCATTATGGTATTACACTTGCCGAAGGAGGCTAATTTGCCAGACATAGCGCTTCGCGGAATCCCCGATTTCCTGCACCGGGAACTCAAGTCATCCGCGAACCGGAACCACCGCAGCCTGAACGGGGAGATCCTGGCGAGGTTAATGGCGTCAGTCAGCCCCGAGCCGATAGACCCGCAAGCCCTCCTGGAACGCATCCGGCAGCGAAACAAGACACTTGGACCGGTCGATCTCAGCGAGGATAGGCTACGTGAGATGCGGAACATGGGACGACCATGATCGTAGTCGACACGAATGTGATGGTTCGTCTGTTAATGGGCGGAGCAGACGGTACCGACGCGGCCGTGTTGTTCGAGCGGGAGACCGAGTGGGCGGCCCCCAGCATCCTCATGAGTGAGTTGCACAACGTCCTGATCGGCTTCGTGCGGCGGGGCGCGCTAACCTCGGAGCAAGCCAAAGCGATGAGCGATGATGCTGCTGTCGTTCTGGGAGGCCGCATCGCCAGCCTGTCCGGACACCAGGTGATCGATGTCGCGCTGGAGTGCGGTCTAAGTGCCTACGATGCCCAGTTCGTCACGCTCGCTCGGGTTCTGGGCGTTCCCTTGGCTACTCTGGACAATGAGGTCCTGCGAGGCGCCGCAGATGTGGCGGTGTCGTTGCGGACGCTTGCGAGATCGACGAGGGGATGAGTGAAAATGGGGTTGTCCTTTTGACTTGGCGCGAGTTGTTGCTCACCAGGAGCGGATGCGGTCTGGAGGCAAAAAGGGCAAAGACGATCCCATGATCCCCTTCCACAAGGATCACGAATTCACCTGAGAGCAGTCTACACCCCGGCAACAAAGGGGGTTCGGGGGAACCCCATCAGGAGTTCCGGACCGTCTTCGGTCAGATGGAACACGTCGCCGAGCGGGACGAACATCTTGCCGGTTCCGGGCAGGCCGAAGACGGCGTGCATCACGGCGGTCATTCCGGCCTGCATGGGAGCCGGGTTGCTGTCGTCGAAAGGAACGGGCTGCTCGCTGTAATCCATGCCGATTCCGTGTCCGATTCTACCCCCCAGAAGATCCAGACCGTGGGGCTCCACATGCTCTCGGATGGTCCGGCCCAAGTCGGCCACGGGCGTGCCCGGCTTCAGAATCTCCTGAGCCCGATCATGGGCTTCACGTGTCACCTGGCACAACCTGGTGAGGGCGTCGCAGGGTTTCCCCAGGGTTCCGGTGCGATGCCCGTGGCACCAGTATCCCTGGTAGACAATGTAGGAGCAACTGGCCATGAGGTCGCCGTATTGAAGGATGCGCTCATGGGGCCTGATGTCCAGCCGGGTATTATTCCAGTCCGGGGGCGGACCTGAAGCCATCCAGTACTTGGCGTGGTCGGCTCCTTCCCGGCGCGCCATCCGCTCCATCTCGGCCACGATTTCTATTCCGGGCAGTCCGGGCCTGGCAACCTCCAGCATGGTTTGAAATCCCAGATCGCTCAACTCGGCCGCCCGCCGCATTAACTGCAGTTCCGCCTCGCTCTTGACGGAACGGAGCTGGGAAACCACGTCGTCCACGCGATGGAGCCGGTCCCCTAACCCGAGAGCCAGTCCCTCGTAGAAGGGAGCCGGCATGGTGCTCACCCCGACCACTCCCACCCGTTCTCCTCCGAGTCCATTCTCTTCCAGGACGGCCAGGGTCTGACCGGCAAAGTCGCGGGGGCCCTGGTCGTCGCCCCCCCCGCGATGACCCGCCACCGCGTTGGGGTCGACGGCTTCCACCAACCGCATATCCTCAATCGGAGACACCTCCGCGGCCTGCTCGAACATGAACTGCATTCCGGCAGCCAGCATCACCGGGTCGCCATGGCGGGGCACCACTACCACCGTTTCCACAATCCGGTCATCGTTGGCCCAACCCGACAGATAGGAGACATGGCCCGTCTGACCCCATTTGTGCTCGCGGGCCGGAGAATAGGCCAGCAAAGCCCCCAATTGCCGGTCCTCCAGGAAACGTTGCACACGATGGTAGCGGCTCTGAAACTCCTGTCTGGAAATCGCCTGTGACTCCATCCCTGACCTCCCATGACTGCCGAACCTGCCGACAGAAAAATTAGCCCGGCTCTGCCCCGGGGCTTTGAATCGAGATCCGCCCTGGGCGGAATAGTTGTCGCGACCGGCCCGTGCCGAAAGAATAGCACCGGGCGAAAAGGATTTCACCTCCGTCTCTTTATCCTGTGCACCGATGTTCATAAAACAATACCGATCCCCTGCGCCGTCGCCAGTGAATCCAAGTGGGGGAGATGACCGATCAAAATAATTGCTCGGCTCGCACCAAACTGAATTAGACTGAGCCCGAGGAGGTCAGCACCGGATGCCAACGACAACCCTGGAGCAGTCCAGGTCAGAGATGTGGCAGAGCCAGGGATATCTGACCGGACTGGAGGTCTTCCCGGAATCCGAGATGAAGGACTACCGGTCGCAGTTCGACGCCCTGGAAGCCGACCAGGGACAGGGCAAAGCCGAAATCGGGCTGAACAATCTGCACTTCACCCATGAGTTCGTCTGGAGACTCAGCACCCATCCTCCGGTTCTGGAAGCGATCCGTTCGGTCCTCGGCCCCGATGTCCTTCTCCTGGGCAACCATTTTTTCTGCAAGTATCCCTCCACGTCCCGAGGCGACAAGTTCGTGGCCTGGCACCAGGACGTGACCTACTGGGGACTGGAACCGCCGCGGGCGGTCACCGCCTGGCTGGCCATCGACGACGTGGATGTCGACAACGGCTGCATGCGGGTCATTCCCGGGTCCCACCGCCACGGCATTCTGACCCACGGCACCTCGGCGACGGCCGGCAATCTGCTCAGCATCAACCAGGAAATCGCCGAGGAGAGCTTCGACTCGAGCCAAACGGTGGACCTTGTGCTGAAGGCCGGCCAGATGTCGGTCCACGACGGCATGCTCATCCACGGAAGCAACCCCAACCGCTCCGCCAGACGGCGCTGCGGTCTGGCGATCCGATTCATTTCTCCGCGGGTCAGGCAGGTTCGAGCCAACTCTCTGGGAAGACACTACCGGCCGGTCCTGGTCTGCGGGCGAGACCAATTCGGCCACTTCCCGAGGACCCCCGTACCCTTCCAGTAGGCCGACGGAACTCGGGCTGAAAAGCTGATGACACCCAGCGACCAAATTGCCGGACACGCAGCAAATCCCGGCGACTCGGTGGTGGTCCTCTTCAAGGGTGGCCGACTCCCCGCATGGCATGCTCTCTCCCAAAGGGAACAGGACGCCTTCTCACAGGAACATGTCGACCTGATGCTGTCGGTGTCGCGTCGATACGGTTTGATGCACCTGGAGGGTTTTCGACTGCTGGGTCCCCAAGACAACTGGCAACGTTTCTGGGTGATCGAATTCCCCTCCCTGGCGGGAGCCGAAGCCTGGATTCAGGCCGAGATGGCCCCGCCCTACGGGCGCTACGGATACTACGAGTACCATCTCGCACGGCGGGTGTGCCAGGACGACTTCAATGACCGGACCTCCCGTCCCACCGCACGGAAATCGCCTGACTCCGGTAGTGACCCCCATCGGATTCCATCCCTGCGGATAGACTCCACCAGCCTGGTGGTTCTCACCTTCCGGCGCTGGTTGCCCGGGGCCGCCGAGCTGTCGGCCGAGGAGCGCGGACAGGTTGAGCAGGCCCGCCAGTTCAAGGCCATCGCCCAACGCCACGGCTTAATACGGCTGGAGGTCTTCCGGCTCATGGCTCCCCAGGCGGACTGGCATGAAGTGGGGCTGGTCGAGCTGCCCTCCTTTGCCGCAGCCGAGGCCTGGATGGAAGCCGAGACCTCACTCCCCTACAGCAGTCTTGTCCTTCTGAACCTGCACCTGGCCCGCAAATGGGCTCCCGCCTACTTCGCCCAGTGGGTAAGCGCTGTTCCGTCCGATTGAGTGGTATTTCTCACAGGGGGATCGGCGTGGTTTTGGACAGGCGGCGCGTTGTGGAAATCAGCCATTAATCCGCCGCCTACGCGGCTAAGGCATAGCGGGGTTCAAACCACCCCGGGCTCCCGCCCGGGGCTACCCTAAGCCGCAGCTACGCTGCTCTATAAGGAAGACCTGTAGGAGACGTTCCCTCGGTCAACCCGCCTCTACCGCGGCTACGCCGCTCTCGCTTAACCCCCAACGCTGCCACGGAATAGGATTTTCCAATATGGCCGGGGTTGGATGGGTGACAGCGGGTGTTTCACGGAGGCACTAACGATCTGCAACGACCAAGAATTCAGCTCACCCGTTCCCAGCGGCTGGGGTCGATGCCGGGGGCGACCAGGGGCATGTTGGGAGGCTTGTTGCCCCCGCCATAGTTCCAGATCCGGGTGTTGCGGTCACCCATCACTTCCCGGACGGCGGGTGGGACCTTGGCAAGCTCTTCCGGATCCCAGGGGTCGATCTCGCTTCCGGGGCCGGCCCAGGCGGGGCGGTAGGCGATGGCCAGCATCTCCCGGGCGTAGGTGCCCACGTTGGGAAAGTTCCCGTGGAAAACGTTCTGGTTGATGAGAGCGGCCGAGCCCGCCTTGCAGGTGACCATCACCTGCTCGGGGTGGTCTTCGTAGCGGAGGTAGGGGTTGCCGTCGTTGTGGAAGCTCAGATGGGATCGGGGAATCACCTTGAAGGGAGAGACTTCCGGCGTCAGGTCTTCCAGGTAGTAGAGGACACGCACCAGGCGGGGACAGCTCAGGTTGTACCCGAAAATCCTGGAACCCCAGGGCTGGCCGTCGCTGTGCAGGCTGATCCCGGGGTGGCCCGGCTCGGAACGATCGTAGCCGTAGCTCATCATGATGATCCGGTCCCCGAAAAGCTCCTTCAGAAAGGCGATGGTGGGCGGATGAGCGATCAAGTCGGTAATGGGACCGCCCCAGAACTGGACGCTGGACCGGCCGCGCTGGTGAATGCTGTAGTCCCGGGGTATGGTCTCCATCCTGGCAGTCTCGGCCCTCAAGCGCTCCAGGTGTTCGCTGTCCAGCAGGTCGGGCAAGACCACGTAACCTTCGACCTCCAGGTGCCGGATGCGTTGCCCCAGCGTCAGGGCCGACCAGTCGGTATCCACAATCCTGTCTTTTCGCGTTGCCATGGGTATCCCCCGGATGTTTCGACCTCACCTCACCCGACCCGCATTCCCGACCGGGTCGCAGACCCATGCTAGCGAAGGCAACCCGCCACGGTCAAGCGGCGCCGGGCCGGCGAAACGGGGCTGGTCCCAGGCAGCGCGGGCTCGACAGACGCCCCGACTTGGGAGATAATCCCGGGGAGGTCCGCAGGGGCGTGCGGCCGCGCCTACAGAAACCCCTTTTCGATCATGACGACCCTGAATTTCCGAGCCCGGGTGCCTGTTTTCGACGCCAATATCGGCGTGGGACATCTCCGCAATCGGGCCTCGCCGTTCGAAAGCCCCGAGCAACTCCTGCGGGAAATGGACCGGCACGGGGTGGCGCGGGCGCTGATCTACCACCTCGAGGGAGAGGCGATGAGCGCTCTCGAAGGCAATGAGCGGATGCTGTCCTGGGTGGATGGGCAATCGGCCCTGCACCCCCAATGGGTGGCCGACCCCACGCCCGAGAGCCTGGCCCAGTTGCAGCAGTTGCATCGCCCCGGCCAACTCACCAGTATCCGCCTCCACAACACCCGGGAATGCGGCCTTCCCTTTGTGGACTGGATCTACGGGGACCTGCTGGAATGGCTGGCTGCCGAGCGCATTCCCCTGTGGCTTTCCCTGGCCGACACGCCGGCGGTGGAGGCGAGGGAGATGCTGCGCCGGTTCCCTGACCTGGTCACGGTTTTGCTGGGAGCCCACTACATCCATTCCCTGATCGTCGTTCCGCTTCTGCGGCAGTTGCCCCGGGCCCACCTGGAGCTGAGCCGCTACGAAGGACTGGGAAAGATTCCGCCGCTGATTCGGGAATTCGGAATCCGGCGCCTGGTTTACGGCTCCTTCTACCCTCGCTACGCCATGGGGCCGATGCTGTTCTCGCTGCATCACCTGGGCCTGGAGACGAGCGATCTGGAACTGCTCTGTTCCGGGAATCTCGAACGTATCTTGAGGCAAGGGGAGGATCGATGATTGCCGGAACCAGGGTGATCGATTTTCACGGGCATGTCGGCCGCTGGGATGGTACGGGCATGAGGGACGATCCCGACGAAATGCTTCGAGCCATGGACGCAGTCGGCATCGACCAGAGCTGCCTGTTCAACATCTTTTATCCCGACGGCCGCACAGGCAACGACCTGACGGCGCGCTTTGTGGCGCGCCATCCCGATCGCTTCATCGGCTTCGCCTACGTGTCGCCGCTGATGCCGGACACAATGGCGCCCGAATTGGAACGGGCCGTCGACCACCTCGGGATGCGGGCCATCAAAATCTATCCCTCCTACACACCCTTCCCTCTGGACAACCCCGTCTGGGACCCGGTCTACGACTTCGCCCACCGGCGAGGCCTCGTGATCATCACCCACACCGGCATCGAACCCACCACCGCGCCCCGCTTCCTCTCCCAGGTCGCGCCAAGATTCCCCGGGGCGCGCTTCGTGGCCGGTCACGCCGGAAACGTCGAGCCCTTTCGCGCTCAGGCCATCCGGGCGGCCCGAACCTGCCCCAACGTCTTCCTGGAAACCTGCTCCTCCTTCCGCAGTCCGGGAGTGGTGGAGGAACTGGTGCAAAAGGCCGGGGCGGAGCGGGTGCTTTACGGTTCCGATACCCCTCTGATGGATCCGCGATGCCAAATCGGCAAGATCCTTACGGCAGACATCAGCGACGAGGCCAAGCGACTGCTCCTGGGAGAGAACGCCTGCCGGCTGCTCGGGATCTGAGATTCAAGGGGGAGGGCCCGAGTCACCGGCCGGCCAGGATCAACGGTCGGGATTGACAAGAAAAACACCGAAGCGTATAGTGGCCGGTGACTCTGGTGAGGCGAGTGTCTGTTCGGTCTTGAAGCAGCCGCCGCGATTTGAGGCGGCTTTTTTTTGTCCCGAAACTCGGAGATCCGGGGTGTTAACTATCAGGAGAAGGAGTGAGTGAAGGGCTATGTCAGAAAGAATTCAGGGAACAGTCAAGTGGTTCAACTCAAGCAAAGGCTACGGTTTCATTTCCCATGACGGCGGCGAGGATGTCTTTGTACATTACTCGGCCGTGCAGGCGGACGGTTACCGGTCGCTAGACGAGGGACAGCGGGTGGAATTCACCATCGAACGCGGTCCCAAGGGGCTGAAGGCCAGTAACGTTACAGCCGTGCAGTAAACGCTAGGCAATAATATCCTGGACGATGCGGGCGGGAAATTCGTCCGTCAGTCTTTCGCTGCGGCCCTCGCGCTCGAAGATCAACTCCCGGTGGTTCATGCCCAGCAGGTGAAGGATGGTGGCGTGCAGGTCGTGCACGCTGACGGGGTTTACTGCGGCCTTATAGCCGATGTCGTCGGTGGCGCCGTAGACGGTACCCTCCTTGATTCCGCCACCGGCCAGCCAGACGCTGAATCCCGAGGGGCCGTGATCACGGCCCACCTCGCCGCTGGCAGGCTGCTGGGCGATGGGAAGCCGGCCGAATTCTCCTCCCCAAACCACCAGCGTGCGGTCCAGCAATCCCCGCAGCTTCAGATCCTTTAACAGGGCCGCGGCCGGTTTGTCGGTCTTGCCGCAGGCATAACCCAGGTTCTTGACCAGGGCGTTGTGGTTGTCCCAGATCTGGCCTTCAATGTAGATTTGAACCAGACGGACCCCCCGCTCCACCAATCTTCGAGCCATCAGGCAGCGTTTGCCGTAGGAAGCGGTCAGCTCGTCGTTGAGGCCGTACATCTCCCTGGTGGCCTCGGATTCCCCAGACACATCCAGAGCATCCGAAGCGGCCAATTGCATGCGGGCCGCCAACTCGTAACCGGCAATGCGGGCTTCCAGCTCGGCTTCGTCCGGGTGCCGGCTCAAGTGGTTTCGGTCCAGGTGTCTGAGCAGCGAACGGGACAGCTTCACCACCGGACTGGGCCATTCCTCCCTCGGATGCAGGTTGAGTAGCGGCGAACCCTCGGACCGCACACGGGTCCCCTGGTAGACCGCCGGCAGAAACCCTGCCTGCCAGTTCTGGATGTCGTTGATGGGCAGCCCCTTGGGGTCGTCCAGCACCACGTAGGCCGGCAGGTTCTGGTTCTCGGTGCCCAGGCCGTAGACCACCCAGGCGCCCAGCGAAGGCCGTCCGGGAAACATGCGCCCCGAGTGCATGACAAACAGCGAGGACTCGTGGGCGATGTGGGGCGTGAACATGGAGCGAATCACGGTGATATCGTCCACCTGCTTCGCCAGGTGAGGCATCACCTCCGACACCTCGATGCCCGACTCACCCCGCTTGGAAAACTTGAACGGGGACGGCATCAGACCACCGGCTTCCCGCACGGCTCGAATTTCACTGGCAAGGTCACGGCTGGGAGGCTGACCGGCGAATTTCTCCAGGGCGGGCTTGGGGTCCAGCAGATCCACCTGGCTGGGCCCGCCGTTCATGAACAACTGAATGACCGAGGTGGCCTTGGGCTCGAAATGGGGCTGCTGCCTTTTCAGATCGTAGACCTGCCGCGAACCCGCGTCCAGAAGGGAATCCGCTCCCAGCAGATCCTTCCCCAGCAAGGTGGCCAGGGCGGCTCCCTGAAGGCCGTCGCCAACCTGGGAAAAGAAGGTCCGCCGGTCAATGGGCGCGGGGCGACTCCGGGGGACAGCTTGCCTTTGCCTGAAGTTCATCGGACTTGTTCCTCGATTGCAGTTGGTGTCCTGTCTCCTCAATTCACATAGAGAAATTCGGCGGAGTTGAGAAAGGCGTGACACAAGGATGCCAGCGCCAGCCACTCGGCCTTGCTGGCTACCGGTTCCGCCGGGACCTCCACTTCCAGATGCCGCTTCCATTCTCGAGTCAACTGGCGGAGAACCTCCCCGGCCTTGGCGGACTCCTCGGCAGTGGGCGGTCGAGTCAGCGCCAGCAGATAGACCCGCTCGATCTGCCTGGAAGTATCCTCACCCACGGCATCAATCACCCGACCGGCCATGTGCCGTGCGCTGAGGCGCACCAGCTGGCTGTTCTCCAGGTGCAGCGCCTGGGATGAAACCGTGGAATGCGGCCGTTTGAGGCAGTTGGGCACCAGCAGCGGGGCATCGAAGGATTCCAGCAGGCTGAGAGGCTGGGAACGCCTCTGCCTCACGTAGATGCTTCTGCGGTATCCGTCGGGACTCTCCCTGGCGATCACCTCTCCGTCGGGCTTGATCTCCAGCTCGTCGGCGGGACCGTAGCGGGTCGGGTCCAGCCGTCCCGAGACCTTGAGAATGGAGTCCCTGAGGGCGTCCGCATCCAATCGCCTCAAGGGAAAACGGGACACAAGGCGATTGTCGGGGTCGCGCTTCAGAGAGAGAGGTGCGGCGCTGGAAGTCTGCCGGTAGGCCGTGGACGTCATGATCAGGCGGTGCAGGGCCTTGAGGCTCCAACCCCCATCCACCAATTCGCGCGCCAGCCAATCCAGCAGCTCGGGATGAGATGGCCGCGCACCGGTGCTTCCGAAGTTGCCGGGCGTGCTCACCAGCCCCACGCCGAAGTGGTGCTGCCAGATGCGGTTCACCATGACGCGGGCCGTCAGGGGATGGTTGGGCTGAGTCAACCATTTGGCCAGGGCCAGACGCCTCCCGGTGGTTTCGGTGCTCCATTCGGGCTTTTCCACCCGGTAGGGCATCAGCTCACCGTTGAGCACCGCCGGCACTCCCGGCAGCACCTGATCCCCGGGATTGGTGTATTCGCCCCGTCCCAGAATCCGAGTGGGCGTGGGACGACCTCCCATGTCGAATAGCGCCCTGATCTTGGGCTTGCCCTTCAGCTTCTTTTTCTCATCCTTGATCTGCTCCTCGATCTCCTTGGAGGTCTCGGCAAAGTCCTTGAACTTCTGAAGGACTTCGGCCCGGGTAACCTGAAGGGTCTCCGCAAACTTGCCCAGGAGATATTTCTGAACCGGGGTGCGTTCCTCGGGCTTGGCCTGCGAGGCCTCCTTCAAATCCTGCCGCAGGGACTCGGGCAGGGCCGCCATCTTTTCCTCGAGCAGCTGCTTGCGGAGGGGACGGGTTTTCTCCTCCAGTTGCCGTTCCAGTTCCGCGATCTTGCGCTTGAAGGGAGCGTTGTACTCCTCCACTTCCCGCAGCTCGCTGTCGGAAGGCAGCGGCAACAAGCGGGTGTTGGTGTCGTTGCAGTTGGCTCCCACCCCGATGCAGCCCATGCTGGGCGACAGCCAGTCGTAGGGATCGTAGGCCGTCCTCAAGACGGCGCTCAGTTGATAGTAGTCCCGTTGGGACAGCGGATCGTACTTGTGGTCGTGGCAGCGGGCGCAAGCCAGCGTCAGCCCCATGGTGGAGGAGCTCAGGATCTCAATCTGGGTGGCCACCACGTCCAGGCGTTCCGGCAGGTTGTTCTGCTCGGTGCTGTAGGTCGAGTCCGGCCCCATTCGCAGAAAGCCGGTGGCCACCAGCAGGTCCAACTGATCGGGACTGTAGGTCTCGACGGCCCTGTAGTCGAAGAGCTCATCCCCGGCGATCTGCTCGATCAGGAACCGGTCGTAGGGCTTGTCCGCATTCAGCGACCGTATGACGTAATCGCGGTAACGGAAGGCGTGGGGGCGGACTTCGTCGGAGGAAACCCCTCCTTCGGAATCGGCATAGCCCACGGCGTCCAGCCAGTAGCGGGCCCAGCGCTCACCGTAGTGGGCGGATTCCAGCAGACGGTCCACCAGGAGTTCGTACGCCCGCGGGTCGGAGTCGGCCAGAAAGGATCGGATCTCCTCGGGGGAAGGAGGGAGGCCCGTCAGATCAAGGTATGCCCGCCGCATCAACGCCAGGCGGTCAGCCGGCTGGGAAAACCCCAGCCCCCCCGCTTCCAACCGAGCCAGCAGAAAGGCGTCCACCGGGTTTCGGACGCGATCCCTCCCCGTCACATCGGGTTCGACCGACCGGCGGGGCGGTTGAAAGGACCAGAATTGCCGAGCCTTTAAGCCTGCCGTTGTATCCCGACGCGGGTCGGCTTCGGGAGGCTCTTCGGGATCGGGCAGGGCGCCCGCGGCAATCCAGGCCTGCACCTTCTCAAACTCGACCGAGGTCAGGCCGCGCACCGAGAACTGTTCCTGCAAGTGGGGTGGTGGCATTTCCTGCGCGCGGATGCGCCGAACCAGCAGACTATCCTCCGGTCTGCCTGGAACGATGGCGGGGCCGGACTGCCCTCCTTTCAACAGGCTTTCCCGAGTCCTCAGGTCCAGACCGGCCTCCTGGCGCCGCCGCCCGTGGCAAGGCAGGCACTTGGCTCCCAGAATGGCCGCCATCACTTCCCGCTCACGCACGGCGGGCGCGGCTTCAGAAACGGGCGCCTCCGCGCTTCCCCCGGGCATTCCGGCTTCAATCCAGCTCCGAACCACCTCGATGGCTCCCGCCCCCAGCGGTGGCGCTCCCATGGGCATGCCGCCGGAGTTGATCAGCACCAGCAGCCGGCTCTCCAGAGGCTGGTGGGCCACCACCACCGCACCCGAGTCTCCGCCGGCCAGAACCCTTTCCAGGGTCTCAAGGGACAATCCCCCTTGACGAGCCTGGTCACTGTGACAATGAAGGCAGTTCTGCTGAAAGATGGGCAGGACGTCGGTTTCAAAGCTGGGAGGACGCACGTCTTGGGCCGACAGGGACAAAACCCGCATGCCCATCAACCCGAGGATGACCCAACCCTTTTTCAATCCGGAAGCGGACGCCGCGGCGACGCGGGTTCTCTGACGCCGTTTCGCGTAGCGGGCTGTTCCTTTCACGATGAAACCCTCTGAGGAGCGATTATATCACCCCTGCGGCAGGGGTGTCGGGCGTGGCGCTCACAAAGAAGACCCCTCGATCGCAGATTCCCGTGGGGAGGGATTTGATGGGGGATGGCAGCCCTGGTGTATGATCTTCGAGGTGCATCCGGAAGCATTCCGGTTCTGCTAGACCCATGGCCCCCGACGTCAAAACCCGCCTGCAGGAACTCTACCGGCAGTGGTGCGGTGAACCCGCCGAGGGGATAGTCCCGGTTTCGGCTGATGGATCGGTCCGCCGGTACTTCCGCATCAACGGGAGGGAGCGGACGGTCATCGGCGCCTTCAACCCGGACCGCAAGGAGAACCGGGCTTTCCTGAACCTCTCCGGCCACTTTCGCCGCCAGGGGCTGCCGGTACCCGAAATCTACGCCTCCGACCTGGACCGCCATATCTACCTGCAGCAGGACCTGGGTAACGTGACTCTCTTCTCACTGGTCTCGACCCAGGGCCGAGAGGAGGGATTCACCGATCGCCTGATCGGACTCTACCGGGAGTCCCTGGAGACGCTGGCTCGATTCCAGATCGTCGGCGGCCGGGATCTGGACTACTCGGAGTGCTATCCCAGGCCCTGCTTCGATCGGCAATCGATGCACTGGGACCTGAACTATTTCAAGTATCACTTCCTGAAGCTGGTTGACATTCCCTTCGAGGAACAGGCCCTGGAGGATGACTTCGATACCTTGATCGATTTCCTGATGGAAGCCGACACCAACCACTTCCTCTACCGCGACTTCCAGTCACGCAACCTCATGTGGTTTCAGGAACGACTCTACTGCATCGACTACCAGGGAGGCCGAAAGGGGGCGCTGCAGTATGACGTAGCCTCACTGCTGCTGGACGCCAAGGCGGACCTGCCCTGGTCCCTGAGGAATCGGTTGCTGGACCACTACCTCGGAGTGGCCGGCAATCTGACCCCCCTCCAACCGGAAACTTTCCTGCGCTTCTTCCGGCCCTACGCCCTGTTGCGCCTGATGCAGGCCTTCGGCGCCTACGGCTACCGGGGGCTCCATCAGGGCAAGAGCCACTTTGAGGCCAGCATTCCCTATGGCTTGCGCACCCTGGAAGGACTCCTGGCCCAAGGCGCCCTGCCCGTCCGGCTCCCGGAGCTGTCGGTGGTGTGGCAGCGCATGATCCGTTCCGATTCCCTGAACCGGAAAGGGCAGCAGCAGGAACCGGGACTCGCCGTCCACGTCAAGAGCTTTTCCTACAGGCAGGGCCTTCCCCGGGACCGGACCGGACACGGAGGAGGATTCGTGTTCGACTGCCGCATTCTGCCCAACCCCGGCCGCATTGCAGCCTACGCCCCCCTCACCGGCAGGGATCGGGAGGTCGGCCGCTTCCTGGAAGAGGACCGGGAGGTACAGCGCTTTCTGAGTCAGGCCAGGACTCTGGTGGACCAGGCAGTGAATCACCACCTGGGGCGAAACTTTACCGACCTGACGGTCGCCTTCGGCTGCACCGGCGGGCGCCACCGGTCCGTGTTCTGCGCCGAGCGCCTGGCCGCCCACCTCCGATCCCGGAACGATCTTCGAATCGATCTTCAACACCGGGAGCTGGAATCCATGCCATGAAAGCCATGATCCTGGCAGCCGGACGGGGAACGCGCCTGGGCCGGTTGGGCCGGCAAAGGCCCAAGGCGCTGGTGGAAATTCAGGGGATCCCCCTGTTGGCCGGGGTCATCTCTCGATTGGCTCAACAGGGCTTCAGGGAAATCATCGTCAACACCCACCATCTGGCGGACCAGGTTTCTGAATTTCTGACCGATTACCGCCGGCGTCACCGCCCGGACGGGCTCACCCTGGCAGTCTCCCTGGAAGAACAACTGCTGGACACCGGCGGGGGCGTTCAACGAGCCGGCTGGTTCTTCGATGACGGGAAACCCTTCCTGGTCCACAACGTGGACGTGCTCAGCGATTTGCACCTGGGAAGGCTGCTGCAGGCCCACCTCGATTCCGGTGCTCTGGCGACCCTGGCGGTCCATCAACGAAAAAGCTCCCGGCGTCTGCTCTTCGACTCTGGCGAGAGCCTGTGCGGCTGGCAGTCCCTCGCCACCGGGCAAGAGCGCATGGCCCGATCGCCGGATGGCCCCCTCACGCCCCTGTCCTTCATGGGTATCCAGATCATCTCCCCCGCACTGCTGGACCGGCTCACCCTTCCCCCACCCTTCTCGCTGGTGGACGCCTACCTGGAAGTGGCGGGACAGGGTCAACCGATCCGGGGCCACCGCGACGATGAGGCCAAGTGGGCGGACCTGGGCAGCCCGGAACGGTTCAAACAGGCCGAGAAGCTGTTCGAAACAGACTTCTTCGCCGCACTGAGGAAGGAATCCTGACCCCTGCGGCTCAGTTCATGGCTGCCCCACCGTCCACGTGTATGGTTTGGCCGGTGATATTGCGGGCTTCCTCCGAGGCCAGGAAAGCGGCCAGGTTGCCGATGTCCTCGGGTGTCTGCTCGCGCTGCAGGGGCGTACTCTTGTGGAACCAGGCTTCAAACAGCTCGCGGGGCTCCATCCCGGCAAAGGAGGGCTCTCCCGCGGCTACCAGGGGCGCCAGGCGCTTCCAGAAGTGTCCCCAGACCATTCCCGGGCAGATGGCGTTGACGTTGACGTTATAGGGTGCCAGGTCCTTGGCCACGATGCGGGTCAGGGTGAGCAGGGCGTTCTTGCCGGCTGCATAGGCCGGCACGATCTGGGGATCGCGCTTGGCGGCGATCGAGGAAATGTTGATGATCTTGCCGGAACGGCGCTCCATCATGTGGGGAGCCACCGCCTTGCAGAGGAAAAAGGGTCCCTTGACGTTGATGGTGTAGTTGTCGTCCCACTCCTCCTCGGTCTGATTGGTGAAGGGCAACCCCAGGCGCTCGCCGAAGTGGCCGGCGTTGTTGACCAGGATGTCAATGCACCCGAACTCCTTCAGGGATGACTCCACCAGTTCCTGGCAGTCCTTTTCCAAGGTGATGTCGGCCTGAACCGCGAAGGACCGCCGCCCCAACTTTCGGATCTCTTCGGCCCGCGTCTCCGCAGCCTCCAGGGCAATGTCGGCGACCACGATGTGGGCGCCCTCCCGCGCCAGGCAGCGGGAGATGCCGCTTCCCACAGCCCCGCCGCCGCCGGTGACGACGGCGACCCGATCCGCTATGCGCATGGAAATTCCTTTCGATCAGACGACCGGTGGCAGATTGCTGCCTTCCGCCCCGGAGTATACCCGGACTCCCGGTAAATCGGTCAGGCTTTTGACGAACTCCGAGCGCGCCCCGCAGGTCAGTCAGCCCCCTGTCCTGGCGTGCGGATCCTATGAGAGTGAAAAAACGGATCCTTCCGACCTATCGCGAGCAGGTACCAGGTCCCGCTATACGGGTTGGCTGCATTGGGAACGGCAAGCCGCCCAAGACTATCGTCTGCATCGCCCAGAGCCTTCCGCCAGTCCTGAACGTCCCCTCTGCAAAAAAAATTGTAATCGACCGCCATTTCGACTGTTTATAGGGGTAAGGGAAAATTCCTGTCCAATCCCAACCACCAGCCGAGGAGGACGCCATGGATATCTTGGGAAGCAAATGGATGACGCCGGTGTTTCACCTTGTGCTCGCTGCCTTCGGTTTGACGGGCTGGATCTTCGGCGTGTCCCACATTTTGTCCTGGCAGGGCTCGGAAGGCAGCCAACCGAGACCCATGGCGACGGTCGAGGACCTCAACCTGGCGATAGTTTCAGGCAGCAACGACCAACTGAAGGAGGTTCTCAACTCCGGCATCGATCCCGATGCGGCGGACGCTTTCGGGAACACGCCGCTGCGGTCAATCATCGAGCAATCCGGCAGGGTCCCGGTCTACCGGGGGCAAGTGGAAGCCCTGCTGTCTGCCGGGGCGGATCCCAACCGGCCGGATGTATACGGGGACACGCCCCTTCATGCGGCTGCCTATGACGCCCCTGCAGCCCTGATCAATGTCTTGCTCCAGGCAGGGGGCAACCCGAACCTCCCAAACGATGTGGGGGTGACGGCCTACGAGACGGCCTTGAAGCACGGCAACCATGGGGCCGTTTCAGCCATCGAGCAGGCATCGACGTTCCGGCATCCCGATCGGGAAAGGCTGAGGGTGTGGGGAGTCTTTTACCTGAAACTCCAGGCCTTTCTCGAAATGGGGCTGCCTGCGGGTCCGAAGCGGGATGAGGGCTTGAGGACAATCAACACATTCCTGGTCGAGAAGGGGCTGCTGGCGCCGGAGGACAAGGCGCGATTCGATGCCGAAACCATCGCTACCGTCAATTATTGCTGCGGTCTGACAGGGGATTGGGAAACGGAAGCCGCATCCGATTGGTAGGGATCCTTCAGAGCTGCCGACTGGCCCCGGAGAAATGTCGGGCCAGGCTCCCCTGCTTGATTGTGTGCCTGGAGGCTGCCGTTCACCTTCCGGGCCCCCAGGAGGATGACATGCAGACAAGAAGCCTCTTGGGGGGTGCGGTCATTGGCTCCTTGCTTGGCGTTGCCGCCTTCAGTGAGCCGGCTCTGATTCAAACTCCTGCGGTGTCCTCTAAAGAGCCCGCAGACCGGCAATCGGGAGTGATCCGAGGACAGGTCTTCGCTGCCGAGGGGGAGCGCCCCTTGGTAAGGGCGCGTGTGACGCTCTATTCGACGGGCCGGCGAGGAGACCCCGTCACTCGGACCGTTCGCACCGATAGCCGGGGGGAATACGAAATCAGGAACCTGGAGGAGGGCAAGTACATTCTGCGCGCGAGTCGCAACGGCTACCTCAGCCGATCCTACAGCCGGGAAAAACCCTCCCAATCGGGAAGGCGGCGCGGATCGCTCCCTCTTTCGCTGGCGCCGGGCCAGGTCCTCGATGGCATTGACTTCCCATTGATTCAAGGCGGCGTGGTGGAAGGAACCGTGGTGGATCCGTACAACGAACCCCGTTCGCAGGTCTCGGTGACGTTGAGCGAATACAGGAGCTATGGCGGTGAGCGCGAGCTGGTTCCGGCGGGGCATGCCAAGACCGATGACCGGGGGCGATTCCGCCTCTTCGACATTCGGCCGGGAAGCTACTACTTGAGCGCGGTGCCTCGCCCTCTCGACGATCGAGAGGAAGAAGCGGATCGGTCGTTTCCTCCGGTCTACTACCCTGGAGTGCTGAATCCTCGGGAGGCTGCCAAAGTGGAGGTAGCAGCGGGGCAAGAAGTCGGGGGATTCTACTTCACCTTGATAGAAGTCCGCAGCTACGGTATCAGCGGCCGGGTGCTCACTCCCGAGGGCAGGCCGGCTCACTCGGTCTGGATCAGATCGAGAAGGGAATCGGACGAATTCCTCGTTTCCGGGATGGAACCCAGCGTGGACACGGATCGGCAGGGAGAATTCAAGGTCAAGGGCCTTCTTCCCGGAAGACACCGTTTGACTGCCCGTTCGGAAAGAGACGAGGATCTACGGATGGCCAGCGCGGTTGTGGAAGTGACCGACCAGGATATCGAGGGCTTGACGTTGGTGTTGGCGGCGGGTGCGGAGATCACCGGCAGGATTGTGACCGATCGGGAGGAGGCCGATTTGGATTGGCGCCGGATCTCGCTGTATATGGAATCGATCGGCAGCGCATGGAGGTATGCCGGCGGGAGAAGCTCCCGGGTTGAAGAGGATTTCACCTTCAAGATCAAGGACCTGCAGGAGGCGTCCTATCGCCTTGTCGTCCGGCTCCCCCCGCGGGGGAATCATTATGTCGAGTCCATCCGCATCCGGACCGAGGAGCTCACTGACCGGCCCATAGAGGTCAGATCCGGTGACCGGCTGGACGGGGTGGAGATTCACGTTTCCTCGGAGGGAGCTCAAATCAGCGGCGTCGTTGAAAAAGAGGAGGGCCGGGAAGTCGCGCAGGCGGCGACCGTTCTGGTCTTTGCCGCCGACTCCGAATACAGGGGGCCCCACTCACGCTTCACCAGGAGGGCTCGAACCGACCAGCGCGGGCAGTTTACTCTCAAGGGCCTGGTCCCGGCACAGTACCTGGTGTGCGCTTTTACCGATCACGAGTACGGACTTGAGAGCAACCTCGACTACCTGAGTAGCCTGGAAAGGGATGCGGAGCGGATCGATCTTTCCCAGGGCCAGAGGTTGAAGAAAAACCTGGTGGCGTTGCCGGCCCCGAGAGTGTATTGACGGCAATCCATGGGCCGTCATGCGGCTCTGCAAAGTGCGCCGTGGCGAGGGGTCTCGCTGCAGGAGGCCTGCGGGCGTCTCCTACCTGGGCAATAAGGGACCGATCGGTGGGTTCTCCTGGCCCGATCGGGCCAGAAAACAGGACCTTAGGATGCACGGGTTTCCCACCGCCGTGAAGTCGCTCCAGAAAATACAAAATCGTGAATCAGCCAATCGTCGCCCGGCGTAGCATTGAGGCTTGGCGGACCCACGACAACCCGGTTCGTCCTCACAGCGCGTTGGGTTTTGTCAGGCCTGAGCGGTTTCGCCTGGCGGGGTAAGACAGGCCGTGGAAAAGACGTCCGCTCCGCGACCCCGGGAAATGGTTCGAATTTCCGACTTTCCTCTCTGTCAGATTCTCGACGGCGGCGATAATTCTGGACGGACAGTCGCAATATCCTGGATGCGGCCGTAAGGCGGTTACGGATCGTCCTACCTGACCGGCACATGAACGGACATCTTCCTGTGGAGCCTACCGGGTGCGATAATCATGCCGTGGAAACCCTGTGCCGTGACTGTGGCAACCGGCCGTCCCCCGAGGCCGAAACCTGCTCGGCGTGCGGATCGGCACGCGTCGTGCGGCACAAGGAGCTTCATGGTCTCGCCATTGCCCATCTCGACTGCGACGCTTTCTACGCCACCATCGAGAAACGCGACCGGCCGGAGTTGCGGGACCTTCCGGTGGTCGTCGGTGGGCACCACCGGGGTGTCGTGGCCGCGTGCTGCTACATCGCCCGTGCCCAGGGCGTGCACTCGGCCATGCCGATGTTCAAGGCCTTGAAAGCCTGCCCCGGCGCCACCGTCATCAAGCCGGATATGAGAAAGTATGCCGCGGTGGGACGTAGGGTCCGGGCGATGATGCGGAACTTGACCCCTCTGGTGGAGCCGCTCTCCATCGACGAGGCTTTCATGGACCTCTCCGGCACGGAGGCTCTGCACGGTGCCAGCCCGGCGACGACTCTGGCGGCGCTGGCGCGCCGCGTGGAGGAGGAGCTTTCCATCACTGCCTCCATCGGGCTCAGCTACAACAAGTTTCTCGCCAAGATCGCCTCGGATCGGGACAAGCCGCGCGGCTTCTCCGTTATCGGACGAGCCGAGGCCAGGACCTTTCTCTCCGACAAGCCCGTCAGCCTGTTGTGGGGCGTGGGGAAGGCCATGGGCCGGCGCCTCCGCGAGGACGGCATAACCCTGATTGGCGAGCTGGCCCGCATCGACGAGGCCGAGCTTGTCGCCCGTTACGGCAAGATCGGGCGGCGGTTGTGGTTGTGCGCACGGGGCGAAGACGACCGGCGGGTCGACCCCGAGAGCAAGGCCAAGAGCATGTCATCGGAGACCACCCTCGACAGGGACACCGCCGAGTTGGCCGGGCTGCGCCCGATACTGTGGCAGCTTGCCGAGACGGTGGCACGGCGCATGAAAAAGGCCGGTATCGCCGGCAGAGGGGTTACGCTGAAACTCAAAACGGCCGACTTTCGCATCGTAACCCGCAGCCGCCGCCTACAGGGTGCCACTCGGTCAGCCGAAGAACTATTCCAGGCCGCCGAACCCCTGCTGGTTCGGGAAACCGACGGACGTGCCTTCCGCCTGATCGGCATCGGCGTTCATGACCTCGTCGAGGCCGGTCAGGTTGTCCAGGGCGAGCTCTTCAGCGGAATTGGGTCGACCCAAAGCAAGGTTGACAAAGCGCTGGACGCCGTGCGGGAGAAGTTCGGAGGCGACGCCGTCGTCAAGGGCCGAGGCTTCGGTATCAAGCTTGAGCGGCAGGGACCCTCAAAGGTGGAGTAGGTCAACAGGTCCGATCATCAACGGATCGGCACGGCCTTCGATTCGCGATTCCCACCGGCCGGGAACTCCGCCCACTGTTCCATCAGATATAATTGATCAATCGTAAGTAATTAATAACAATATACTTACTATTGATCACCCTGCTACAATCCCCTCATTGCATCCCTTTTACTGAACGGGATTCCACCGGACTATTCAGGACGTTGGCGTACGTAACCGTTCGGCCAAGCCGTGCAAGAACAGTTGATCGGCATCCTCCCTGCAGCGATCAAGCCACATTGCGCCGGTGTCGCCGCTGAGCCACCAGCCCAGCGGCTGGACCACCCTCCGGACAGGCCAGCCGAGGACGCTCGCTAGCCGCAAAACCCCTTTACACGGCTGGCGAACCGACCCTTTCGTTCCGACACCACGGGTCTCATCTCCGCTCTTTGTCCTCAGTCCCGATGGAGGTGGGCGCTTCGTCCGTTGCTCGGTCGGCATGGAGGACAAGCCTGCAGGAGGTCGAGCCCACGTCTTGACCGAACAGTTACGTCGCGACGGTTGGCCCCGACCGAATGCCGCCCACTGAGCGAACCGCCATTCCGGTTTCCCCACAGGCGGCGGCACCTGCACCGCTTTCGTGCGGCGCGGCGGAGCGCCGTGCGAGGCGGGGGTAGCGAGGCGGCACAGCCTCGCGTCGCCTTTTTACATCAGACGCGGGAATTCCGTGTTGCCGCACTACTGATGCGGCGTTTCGTGAAGGTCTTTGACCACAACGGCGAGGGCTTCCGCCCTCTGAGAGAGAAGCGTTGTGGTGGTCAAAAGTGTGCACCATCCAGGTTAATAACCTGGTCTCTGTAGAGTATTCACCCCTACGACGCCGTCGGCGTGCACCCCAGAGGCGGAAGTTGATGGACGCCTTGGCGAAGGGATTCCAGCGCCTCGCGCAGGACGGTTTCGAGGTCGGAACTTTCGCTGATTCGCAGGTTTGCGGCGCTCAGCCTGGAGATGGACTCCCATAGCGCCTCGATCTCCCGCTCTGGTTCTTCTTGGTTGTTCAACGCTCCCAACTCCTTTCCCGCTTCAGAACGCAGCCGGCGCCTCCGGCGCGAAACCAGGGAACGTGGGATGCAGGAATGCGCGAAACTACCGTAGTCCCGCCGGCCGTTTTCGCGCCGTTCTGCTGAACAATTACTAAAATTTCACTGAAAACAGCAAGACTATCACACCTGATTCACAAAATCTTCTGTAAGCTAACTATCTGATTCTCGATGCCATGCTGGCGAAGGGGAGACCAGGCAAGCTCTGGTCGGATTAGGAGAAACGGGCTATCGGGTCGGACTCTACGTCCATTTCCGGCGCAATTTTCGCCTGTGCCGCCAGGGAACAGCCCGTGCAAATGCCTCCTCAAAGGGCAAACCCCTGCGTGACGCCGCGCCGGTCGATCCGGAAAGGAAAGATCTTTCGTCTGAGTCCCTTTGAACCTGAATGGAACTCGAATGTCTATGGCCGTTTTGGGAACTGTCAGCATCTTCGTTATCTCCGTGATCTGGATTGGTCCTCACCTATGGTACGGCAGGGAGCGGCGGCAAGGCCCACCGCCGCTGACTCAGAGACGAGGCATTAAAGGATAGGGGGTGTCGTCCACCTTACACCCCCGCTCCTACCCGGAGCGGCAACCGTGTTCCTGCCGGTCGCTGGGGATTCCCCAATGAGTGGTCACGTTTGTTCTCAGCAGCCTGTCAAACGCTTGACGGCTGAAAAACGATAGGCTCAAAGGGACACAGGGCTGGGGGGTAATGAATGAACCCATCTGATGACTTCCACGTCATTCCCACCCCCGAGCTGAAGCAGGCCGCCGAGGGATGTCCGCTGCTGGAAAGAGATCTGGAGGGATGGATTGTCTGTTGCTCCAGGCGGTTTACACCGCTGGCGAGTCGAGTGGCTGGTGACGATAGCCTCGCCGAAGACGTGTTGCAGACCAGTTGGATCAAGATCCTTCAATCCATAGGCCACACCCGCTTCGACAAACCCAAGGCCTGTCCCTGGGTGAAAAAGATCGTCCACAACACGGCTAAAGACGTGCGCCGCGCGCGGCGCCGTGAAGTCGCTCAGAGAGACATATTTGACTTGGCTCCGAATCCGGAAGTGATTGCTCAGGAAAAGGAGTTGATGACCCTGTTGGCAGAGATGGTGAAGATGCTGCCCGATACCTACCGCCGAGTCCTTGAGTTGCACACCAACCAACGTCTTTCGAACCAGCAAATCGCCTGTCGCCTTCATATCTCCCGCTCGAGTGTGGGAACCCGCCTGCATCGCGCCATCCGCTTGCTGAGTACTCGCATCGAAAAAAAGTTGTGACCGATTGCCTCCTCAATCGTTTATAGGGCATCAGGCGGACATACCGCTTGACTCGATACCAACAGTTGCAACCCAAAGGAGGAGGTCATGAGAGTCACAAAACACCACAAGTCACCTTACGCTCGGTTCATGTCCCTTTCTCTTTCAGTGGTGCTTTGTCTGACGTTGCTTGCCGGCAACGCCTGGACTCAAAGCGGCGCCCACGAGTGGGGTTATGAACGCGACAGCGGATCCCGGGCGCGAATGGATGAGGCGATTCGGCTTACGGTTCAAGTCACACCGGTTCCGTTGGCGCCCCATTCCAGCACCGACTTTGTTCTGAGGTCTGTCGCTCTGGGCACAGAGAATGGGTACCGAGTCGTCAATATCGAAGGCCAGCACGGGGGCGATATCCAGGACTTCTTCTGGATGGTCGATACACGCACCAACACATATCGCACCATGAACATGACGTGGGATGTAAACGCGGATGCCCAGCGCCTTCATGGGGCAATTGCGGCAGAGCTGCCTCAAGATGGCCCCAGCCTGTCGAGGCTGCAGCAGGAAATCGCTAAAGTCTACAGCATCAAGTTGGGAGTAACGGCGGACCTGGACGAGATGGACGAGGAAGAGCGACAAAACAGTGCCAGCTATCCAGAATGCCTGGGACGCGCCACCACCACGATCGTCACCTACGACCCACCTAAGTACATGCTAACGTATACGACCAGTTGGGCTCGTTGGTACTACCCTGGGGATGGCAGTTACATCTCGGTTGGAGGTGGGGAATGCTGGGCCAATCCCAATACCCCTATCGGCACGAGCTGGTTTGTAGATTCGTGCCGTGGCAGTTCTTTTGTAAACTCCTACCGTTCACGCTACACAACGTGGAACCGATCATACAACTACGACTTCGGAGACGATGATGTGGCGACCTGGGTATTACAGAAAGCGGAAGTGCGCCACGACAACGGCTGGGCCAGATGGAGCACCAGTCACAGAGATTGGGGAGAGTTCTCTTGGCTAATCTACGGGTATGAGCTCATTGGTTACGCCAACTGCTGAGGAGAAACATGATAGTCAGCCTGTTCTTTTGGATGTCCGTGCCGCTCAGTATTCTGGTCGCCTTTGCCGGAGCGCTCCTGCGAAAGACCACCCTGTTACTTGTGGCGGCGGCGCTTATTCTGCCGGCCTCCGCATACCTTGCGTTGACTCCGAGATTCGAGGTTTGGGGATTGTTTCCGGTTGGTGCCTATCTGCTGGCGGCACTGGCTATTCGCTGGCTTAACGGGTTACCTGGCAGGACAACTAGCCTGTCGCTCATTGCCGGGAACGCCTGGTTCTTTGCGGATCTCTATTCAGAGATATCCAGATTCCCACTAAGTCCGTGAGCTTTGCCTGGTAGGCGGCGATTCCCAACTGTCAATGGGCATCGAAAATTGCAGGGTTTTGGGCATTGAAAATGGCACGTTTTTGGGCACCGAAAGTGTCAGGAGCTGAGCGCCCGCGCCTCCTCCAGGACCTCCAGGGCGCTACGGCACAGCGGGACCCGGTGTGCGCGGTTCCCCTTCGTGCGTGGGGCCGGGATGGTTGGCCCCGACTTTCCCACGGGGGGTGGTCTAACATGACGGGGATCCTGCTACCCACAACCCCTTTCTCTCAGAGGACGGAGCCCTCGCCGTTGTGGTCGAATGCTTCCCCGAAACGCCGCAACAGCCCCGTCGGTGTCGCTTGTCGCGTCATCGAGGCCTCCGTTATGGGAGTGAGAGAAGGGAGCGGCGGGGGTGATGGGGGGCAGGGGGGAACTCCCCCCGGTCGGGGTTCGAAGGGGCGGAGCCCCTCGCCAGCCCCAGTGTATGACACTGGGTAGGCTGGCTCTCCTTTATTACGCGTTGCGGACCGGCCCCGCTGTCCCCGCCGCCTCGCCGGGCGCGCCGCACGAGAGGGGTGCTGGTGGTGGGAAGGCCATCGAGCGCTGCTGAACGGTGGATCAGCCAGCCGGGGCAGCCAGGTAGCCGGCCCAATCGTCCATGAGCCGGCGCCGGCGCTCGAACAGGTCCGAGCGCGCATAGGCCGCCTCGACCCTGTTCCGGACCACGTGCGCCAGGGCCGCCTCGATGACCTCGCGGGGATGGTCGGTTGCCTCGGCCGCCCAGTCCCGGAAACTGGATCGGAACCCATGCGGTACGGCTGCGATCTTGTGCTTCCCGAGCAGCCGGCGCAGCTGCTTCTCCTCGATCGCTCTCCCGGGCCGGCCGGTGAACACCAGTGTACCGGTTCCGTCCCCGAGCGCCCGCGTCGCCTCAAGGATCTCCAGGGCACGTCCACACAGCGGCACCCGGTGCCGGCGGTTCGCCTTCGTCCGCTTCGCCGGGAGGGTCCACACACCCTCGTCTCGATCGATCTCCGACCACTCGGCCCATCGCACCTCGCCCCACCTGGCCGCCGTGAGCACTAGAAACTCGAAGGCCAGCTTGACGCCCGGCGCTCCCGTCGATGCCCGCACCGTCCGGATGGCCGCCGGCACCTTGCCGTGAGGCAAGGCCCGCATGTGCTCGACCACCTTGTGTTGAGGCCCCAGGACCGGTCCCACGCGGTCGCAGGGGTTGTCGAGGCGAAGCTCCATCGCCACGGCCCATTCTAACACCGCCCGCATGTGCTGGCGCAGCTTCCCGGCCATATCCGGCTTGACGTGCCATATCGGCGAGAGAATCTCCAGCACGTCGGCGCTCGACACCTCAGAGACCGGCATCTTCCCGATGCGCGGGAAGGCGTAGCGTTCCATGCCGCTCAGCCAGCTCTGCGCGTGACTCCGGCTGCGCCAGCCGGCCCGCTTCTGTTCCAGCACGCGCGCGGCGGCTTCCGAGAAGCTCGGTATGCCTTCGGCGCGGCGCTTCTCGGCCAGGGGGTCTCCACCTTCACGGGCGAGCTTGCGGTTGGCCAGCGCCTTTTCGCGGGCCTCGGCCAGCGAGACCAACCGGACGCTGCCGAGACCTAGCTCGCGGCGTCGGCCGCGAACGACCAGCCGCTGAATCCAGCTCCGGGTTCCGCTGGGCTGCACGAACAGGTACAACCCGTTGCCGTCGGCGTGTCTTCCCGGCGGAGCGGAACGCAGGAAGGGAGCCGACAGGGCCTTGTCGGGATGGCAGCCCCTGGGTTTGGTTTTTCGCGGAGTGTGGGCGGGATCCATTACAGTATGCATCCCCCTATTATATGGGGGTTGATTATGGATTGCAAGGGAAGTTACGGGCCAGGCTGATTCATGGTGTATTGTTTTAAATCACTGAATATACAGTCCGTTATAGACTTAAATGGACGACGATGGATCTTGCTGGCAATGGCATGCCCAGTCGTCCATCAAGACGCGCCGAAGTTCGAACAGGTCCCACGGGGCATAGGGGACTGCCACCT
Organism: Acidobacteriota bacterium; assembly: GCA_028875575.1. Lineage (NCBI taxonomy): Bacteria > Pseudomonadati > Acidobacteriota > Acidobacteriota bacterium. The sequence goes on along the minus strand of JAPPDF010000096.1, from coordinate 23,968 downwards.
GATTGCGGATCAAGTACGACGACGTCAGGGAATGAAGCCCCCCCGGGAGCGCGGGCGTCCCGCCCGCACAAGTCTTCCCGCAGCCTCGTTCATCTCCTCCACCTGGCTCGACCGGCAACGGCGCCAGGACTCTACTTCGGCCGAGCACATGCCGTACCTGCCGGCAGGGTGGCCGGGTGCCGCATCGCAGGGAAACTCAGCGGAACCGAACGGGAGTGCATGCGGGCGGGACGCCCGCGCTCCCGGGGGTTTCCACCCGGTCGTGCGGTTGGGGGAATATCCGTCCGGCGACTTCTCTGAAAGCCGACAAGCTCCCTTTGGGAAGCTCCCGTTTGCCCGCGTGCACGCCCCCCGCCCGTCTCCAGAAAAAATCCTGTGCATCCTGTGCATCGATGTGAATAAAAACTTTGGCCCTGCTTGCCTTTGAACCGGCTCCCGACATCCGGCGCCGGCGTTTGCTTCCAGCAAGCCGGATGCGGGAAGCCGTTGTCTTTTGGGTCCGGATCGGGGGAAAATGCCGGGAGCGGTAGATTCTTGCAGCATCGGAAATGAGCGACAGCGGCCGCTCATTCCCATTCATTTGGCAACCACCGGAAAGACGATGGGGCACCAAGACAACGCCGATCCCACGAAAAAGGCCGGCAGGAAGCGAGGCCGCCGCCTGTCGCTGATCGACACCGACGTCCACAACCAACCCCGCTGCTGGAACGATCTCAAGCCCTATCTGCCCGCCGGCATGCGCGAGCGCGGATTTCCCATTCCGGACACGGCCGGCACCGGTTACGCCAATCCGATCGGGGTGCTGCGGCGCGACGCCTTCCCTCCCAGGGGCGGGCCTCCCGGATCCTGCTACCGGACGATGCGCAAGCAACTGCTGGACGCTTACGACATCGACTACGCCATCCTGACGGGCGCCGAGATCGTGGGCATCGGCACCTCGGCCGATTACTACTACGCCCCGGTGATGGCTGGAGCCTACAACGACTGGCTGATCGAAGCCTGGCTTGGCGAGGACCCGCGCCTGTTCGGCTCCCTGGCGATCGCGCCCCAGAACCCGGCCGCGGCGGCCCGGGAAATCCGCCGCCTGGGCGGGCACCCGCGCATCAAGCAGACCATCATGACCTCGGCCTCGCGCATCCCCTACGGGAATCCCTTCTACCACCCCATCTACGAGGCCGCTCAGGAATGCAACCTGCCGGTGGCCATACATCCCGGCCACGAGGGATCTGGGATCTCCGGGCCGCCCACCTCGGCCGGGTACCCGTCCAGCTACTTCGAAAAACACACCAACATCAGTCAGAGCTACATGGCCCAACTGGTCAGCCTGGTATCCGAAGGGGTATTCGAGAAATTCCCCGGGCTCAAGTTCGTATGCATCGAAGGCGGCTTCGGCTGGGTCCCTCACTTGATGTGGCGCTTCGACAAGAACTACAAGGCCTTGCGCATTCAAACCCCCTGGTTGAAGCGTCTGCCCAGCGAGACCATTCTGGAGCACGTGCGCTTCACCAGCCAGCCCATTGAGGAGCCCCCCAGGACCTCACAGTTGCTGGAGCTGTTCGAGATGATGAGAGCCGACCGTGTCCTGATGTTCGCCAGCGACTATCCCCATTGGGACTTCGATTCTCCTTTGGCGGCCTTTCCCAAAGTACCAAAAGAGCTGGGTGAACGCATTTTCTGGCGAAATGCCCAGGAACTCTACAGCTTGGAAAACCAAGCCCCGGACGTCGAGGAGCAAAGGAATGGCTAAGCGGTACCGGGTGTGCACCACCGAGGAACTGCAGCCGGGAGAGCGCAAGATCGTGGATGCCCGCGGGCGTTCCATCGGTGTCTTCAACATCGGGGGCAGCTACCACGCGCTGCTCAACCTCTGCCCCCACCAGAGAGGCCCCCTCTGCCTGGGGCAAGTGACCGGCACCATGCTTCCCTCTCCGGTAGGGGAGTTTCGCTACGGCCTCGAGGGCCGAATCATCCGCTGTCCCTGGCACGGGTGGGAGTTCGATGTGACAACCGGCAGGTCGGTCCACAAGCCGGACGGGGTGAAGCTGAAGGTCTATCCGGTAACGGTGGAACCCGCCCGTTCAGGATCCCGGGCGGAGAATGAACCCAGTGTGGAGACCTTTCCGGTGACGGTGGAACGCCAATGGATCGTTCTGCACGTGTGACAGGCGCCCTTCACACGAGCGTTTTCAGGTAGGTAATGCCTTGCCGGACCGATTCGTCGTACTCCTCGGTGCTGATCACGCCCGATCCGTGATCCTGCAGGAATTTCAGCATGTCGGCGGAGACCTCTCCCGACCCGGCCTCCTTCCGGACTCCAAGGGGGGTTCGATCGACGGGATTGACAAATTCCTGGGTGAGATAGGAGTCGTACCCCACCTCTCGCAGGGTCCGGATCACTGCTTTCCAGTCGTAGCTTCCCTGTCCCGGCGGCCGCCGGTTGTTGTCGGCAACGTGGAAATCGATCAGGCGCGAGCCCACGTTGCGTATGGCCTGCAGGGGGTCGACTTCCTCGATGTTCATGTGAAAGGCATCCAGAGCCACGCCCACTTCCGGCCCCACCTCGTCGGCCAGCGCCAGGGCCTGATCGTGGCGGTTGATGAAATGGGTCTCGAACCGGTTCAGGGCTTCGACACCGACGCGAATACCGCGCTCGGCAGCATATTCGGCAATCTGGCGGACCCCTTCGATCCCCCACCTCCATTCCTGGTCCGGACCGGCCACCCGCGCGAGCCGGTTGCACTCACTGGGGAAAATCACGAAAATCGACCCGCCAAGCTCATGAACCATGCGCACGCAGGCCTGCATGTACTTCACTGTTTCGGCCCGAACCGATGCCTCCTCGGATACCAGGTCCCGCCCCGGCATCATGATGCTGTGTGAGCCCCAGCAAGCCAACTGGTACTTTTCCAGCAATCGGGCGACCTGGCTTGTATCATATTGGGTCGGTTCTCCACTGATCTCGATCCCGTCATAACCGAGGCGGTGGAGGCGCTCGATAGTGGTTTCAATGGATTCCTGGCGCATCCAGTTGTGCATGGCGAATTTCATGGCAGAGTTCCTTTCGCGAACGGACTAGCTGGAACTGCATTATCTCAATAGCGGACGGCCGCCCGCAAGGAACACTCCCGGCACGAGTGCGCGCGGGCGGCCGTTTCTGAACCTCAACATCGGATTCTTCCCGTGAGCAACCATCAGCCCTCCATTGTGGTGGTGGGCGCCGGGTTTGCCGGAGCAGCCACGGCCTTTCACCTGGCCCGCATGGGCATGGAACGGGTCACCATCCTGGAACAGGAAGAGGTTCCCGGGATGCATGCCTCGGGACAAAACGCGGCCATGGTGCGCCAAGTGGTGCCTCACGAATCCATTGCCGCCCTGGCCCGAGGGGGAGCGGCCTTCCTTCGCAATCTGCCCCGGGATTGGCCGCTCGAAACCCACTTCGAACAGAATGGCTCCTTCTTGCTGGCCTCGGCCGGGGACTCGGCCAGGCTGAAGCAGGACGGCGCCCGCAGTTGCGAACGCGGGGTGCCGGCGGAATGGTGGCCCATCGAACGCATCGTCGAGGCCGTGCCGATCCTGGAGGGTTCTCCGGCCGAGGGGGGCTTGTGGTGCCCGACCGACGGGGTGGTCGACATCCACAACCTCCTGCAAGGTTATCTGAAGGCGGCAGCCTCGCTGGGAGCCCGGCTGAAAACTTCGAGCCCGCTGCGCCGGATTGTGGTCCGCCAGGGCAGGGTTTGCGGCGTCCAAACCGAATCCGAAGAAATAAAAGCCGATATTGTTGTCAACGCGGCCGGCGCCTGGGCCCGACAGATCGGGCAATTGGCCGGGGCCTCTCCGGTTCCGCTGGTTCCCTACCGCCGCCATCTGTTCGTGACCGAGCCCCTGGACTGGGTCGAGTCCCAATGGCCCATCGTCTGGGACCTCAGCCGGGACCTCTACTTTCGCCCCGAATCGGGCGGCCTTCTCCTCTGCCCATGTGACGAAGAAGCTCAAGAACCCGGTCTTGCGGCAGACGATCCGGCAGCCCTGCAAATGCTGGCCGACAAGGTGACCCGCTACTACCCCAGGCTGGCCGACCTGCCCATTCGGCGATCCTGGGCCGGACTCAGAACCCTGGCTCCCGACGGTCGATTGGTAGTGGGATGGGACTCTTCGGTGGAGGGGTTCTTCTGGCTGGCGGGGCTGGCAGGGCACGGTGTGGCCGCCAGCTACTCGGTAGGACTTCTGGCCGCCAGCCTGGTCCTGCGAGAGCCTTCCGGCGCGGCCCCCGCCGCGTTCTCTCCGGGTCGGTTCCACTGAGGGGCAAAGGGGTTGCACCCTCGCTTTCCCGATCTATCTCAAGTCAAGGCTGACCTTCACCACCTCGGAGCTCTCGGTGACGGTAAACTTGGCGCGCTCCCATTTCGGCCCACCGAGTCCGACGGGCGGATTGTTGGACATCCCCCAAGGCTCTTTAGGAAGACCCAGCCAGTTGTCGGTCATAAATCCGTCTTCGTCGAAGTCCTGCAGCACCTGAACCGCGTAATCCCCCGGGGGCACATCCTGGAACTCATACTGAACCGACTTGCCCAATGGCTTGACGATGCCTTTCTGCAAGGGCTTTTTCAACTTCTTCCGCATCAGAAACTGTGCCTTGTTGACCAGCGTAATGTGCAACTTTCCCCTTCCGGGCCTGACCTTGTTGACGGTGACAGCTACCCTGGAGGCCGCAAACAGGGATTCGGGGATGCTGGAAAACAGCAGCAGGAGGGCAACTGAAACGGGAATTGAGTGTCGCATGGGCCTGTTCCTTCCCCTGAATGAGACGAGTACCAAAACTGGTTGAGGGTCAGGCCAATGATTCAACCGAGAACGCTTCCACTCCGAGAATCCGCGGCGAGCACGGCGGAATTCGTGGGCGCGCTTGACCTGCATCACTCCTCACTCTCCAATGCCGCGGCGTGGCGGCCCGCCTTGGGATCGCCGGCCACCAGAACCGTTCCCTCTTCCGGGTCCACCTGAAGCATGACCGGACTGGCCACCCGCTCCACGAATTGCAGGCGGTGGCCGCGGCTCTTGAGATCGTCGGCTACCCCCTGGTCAGTGCCCTCATAGAGGCTCAGGCTTCCCAACTGGGGAGCAGGCTGGCTGAAGGATCCCGTGTGATGAGCGGTGGCGAAGCGTGGAACGGTGACGGCCCGAGCCGGCTCCATCCCGAATTCGATGGCGTCCAGCAGCAACTGCAGGCTCACCTGGTCCTGATGATCGCCCCCGGCCACGCTGATGGCGATGACCGGCTTGCCCTGCTTGAGAACGATGGTGGGCGTCAATGTGATACGGGGCCGTTTGCCGGGAGCCACCACGTTGGGGTGTCCCTCCCAGGTATTCAGGCTGACCAGGCGGGTCCCGTGGGTAACGCCCGTGCTTCCGCCTTCATCCACCTGGCTGCCCCATCCGCTGGGGGTGGCCGCCACCACGTTGCCCCAACGGTCGGCCACCACGCAGGTGGTGGTATCGCTGGACTCGCCGACACTGCGTGGAACCTGCTTGCTGGACACCTGGATCGGACGCATGCCGTAGGGATCTCCCGGGCGAACCTCGAGCGAGGCCTTGGCGAGGTCGATCAGCGGTCGGCGCAAAAGCGTGTAGGGATCCGACAGGAGGCTGTCCAGAGGCACTTCCACAAAACGCGGATCGCCGTAGTAGCGATCGCGGTCGGCCAGCGCCAGCTTCATGGCCTCGGCGACCACGTGGATGTAGTCGGCCGAAAGATGGCCCATTTGCCGGAGGTCGTACCCCTCCAGCAATCGAAGCGTTTGGGAGAGATAGGGCCCCTGGGTCCAGGCCCCGGCCTTGCAGACGGTATAGCCCCGATAGTCGATGGCAACCGGCTCCTCCACCCAGGTCCGGTGGGCGGCCAGGTCCTCCTTCCGCAGCAGTCCGCCATGCTTCCGGTACCAGGCATCCAACTCTTCGGCGATGTCTCCCCGGTAGAAGCGGTCGGATACGGCGCGCAGTCCCTGAAGCCGATCTCCTTCGGCCTGCGTTTCGGCCTCGATCAGGCGCCGCAGCGTTCCGGCCAGTTTCGGGTGCCAGGGTTCCTGACCGGCGTCCAGGATCTCCACCACGGGGCGGGCGGCCTGGGCAAAGGTTCGGGTGCCGTACCGCTCCAGCGCGGTCACGCACAGGTCGATGACTGCCGGGACTGCCGCAGCCTGGAGGTTGTTGGGATCCCCTCCCTCCGGAATCCCGCCGATCTTGCTGAAATGCTCCAGCGTCGCCAGCTTGGGGGCCGCTCCCTGACCCGAGAGCACCTCCACGGCCTCACGCCGGGTGTCGTAAATGAGAAACGGGACCTCTCCACCGATGCAGTATTGCCCGTAGTCGGTCACGCTGAGCGCCAGGATGACGGCGACGGCGGCATCGGCGGCATTGCCGCCCTCACGCAGAATCTCGATCCCGGCGTCCACCGCGCGACTGTCGCCCGCGGCCACCGCCCCGACATGACCCGAAGCGTTCCAACTCATTTCAGTATCCAATGGTTCTTCCGATTCTCTCGGAAAATAGGCGACGGTCAACGCCAGGGCGACGCCCACCAAGCCAATCCATCCCAGCTTCATCAGGACCTCCCTGTGAACCCGGCCGCGCCAAAAGCCTGCAGGGACTGCTGCCCCAACCACGCGCTCACGGACTCGGCCAGGGGAATCTAGCTAAAGTCTTATCACAATTGCGGCCGATCGCAAACCACAGCCGGGGATTGTGACGCCCCGCGCACGTCGTCCGGCCACTACGCCGATCGCCCGGCAGGAACCGGACTGGTTTCAAGTCGAAAACAGGTCGTTCGGCCTGGACGCAAAGGGCCCGTCGACCCCGAATTGAGTGAGGCCAAGCCCGGCCGCAAAGGTGTACAATGCGGCCATCTTCAGCGAAAGGAGAATCGCCATGAGCCACAAGGGCCTCCCGATTACTGCACTGCTTGCCATTGTTCTCGTTTTGGCTTCCTGCAGCCAGGTACAGCTTCCCCATTCCAACAATTCCTTTCCCGAGGGCTTGTGGCCCCAGTGGCGGGGACCTGATAGAACCGGCCTTTCCACCGAAACCGGATTGCTCGGGCAGTGGCCGGCCGGCGGTCCTTCCCTGGTCTGGTCCACGTCCGACCTGGGAGAAGGCTACGGAAGCGTCGCCATTCAGGGAGGCCGGATCTTCGCCCAGGGCACCCGCGAAAACGACAGCACCCTGTTTTGCCTGGAGGAAAGCAGCGGCCGGACCCTCTGGACTACATCCCTGGGAGATCGATTGGACCACGGCCGCGGACCCGGTCCCCGGGGCACTCCCACCATTCACGAGGACCGCATCTACGTGCTGACCGAAAACGGCGACCTGGCCTGCCTGCAAACCGCCGACGGCAAGACCCTGTGGCACCGCAACATCCTCAAGGATTTCAAGGGCGAGAATCCCAGGTGGCTCATCAGCGAGTCCCCCCTGGTCGACGGCGACCGGCTGATCGTGATGCCCGGCGGGGATCAGGCCAGCCTGGTGGCTCTGAACAAGAATACCGGAGAGACCATCTGGACCAGCAAGGAACTCAGCGACCGGGCCGGCTACTCCTCCTGCGTGGTGGCTGAAGTCCAGGGCATCCGCACCCTGCTGGCCTTTACCGCTGCCGCGGCCGTGGGACTGAGAGCCGAGGACGGCCAACTGTTGTGGCGCTATGAGCCGGTGGCCAACCGCACCGCCAACGTCACCACGCCAATCCTCTACCAGGACCAGGCCTTCTACAGCTCCGACTACGGCACCGGATGCGCGCTGCTTCAACTCAAGGCCGACAACGGGTCCATGGAGGCCAAGGAGGTCTACTTCAACCGCGACATGAGAAACCACCACGGAGGGGTCGTCCTGGTCGACGGCTATCTCTACGGGTTCTCGGCCGCCATCCTCACCTGCATGGAATTCGAGACCGGGAAGGTGATGTGGAAGGACCGCAGCGTGGGCAAGGGATCGTTGACCTATGCCGACGGCCATCTCTACCTGTTCAGCGAAAAGAACGTGGTGGGCCTGGCCGAAGCCACGACGGATGGGTATCGGGAGAAAGGGCGCTTCGAGGTGGCTGACCAGGGCTGGCCCAGTTGGGCCCACCCCGTGGTCAGCGGCGGCAGACTCTACATCCGCAACCAGGGCGTGCTCAACTGCTACGACATCCGGGCAAGCAGGAACGGCGGGGCGTCGCCGAGCCTGGAGTACTGAGGAGCGCTGGAGAAATCGAGGCCGCATGGTTGCGCTGGCATGTGAAACGATTCTTGTGAAGGCTCCGTCGTGATTGAAGTGACGTGTAGCCTGCCGGCTCTTGGCGCGGGCAGGACGTCTTTGGTTGAATTTTCTGTACTTCCTCCATAAACTACACCATGGAGGAATCATCCATGCCACTGAACATCAAGGACGCCGACACACACGCCTTGGCCAGACGGCTCGCATCCCTGACCGGAGAATCGTTGACCCAAGCCGTCAAACGGGCTGTGCTGGAGAGACTGGAGCAGGTAGAAAAAACCCGCCGTGCCGTCCGGCTTGCCGATGAACTGGACCACATTGCCCTGCATTGCGCCGGGTTGCCTCGCCACGACAGGCGGAGTGCCGAAGAGATCATCGGCTACGACGAACGGGGGCTTCCCGACTGATGGTTGTCGACACATCGGCACTCGTCGCCATCATGAACGACGAACCGGAACGCCGCCAGTTCAATGAATTGATCGAAGCGGCGACCGCCACTTATGTCAGTGCGGCTAGCCTGCTTGAGACCAGAATAGTCTTGTTCGCTCGAACCGGCGACAGCGCGGTCCTGGCGTTGGATGCCTTCCTTCTCAAGAGCGGCATGATGGTCATGGAGGTTGCGCCCCGAATTGCCGACATTGCCTTCGATGCCTATCGAAGGTACGGCAAGAGCAGCGGTCATGGCGCGTCCCTGAACTACGGCGACTGCTTCTCCTACGCCTTAGCCAGGCATCTGGACGCCCCACTCCTGTTCAAGGGCGAGGACTTTGCAAAAACGGACGTTCGGTCGGCTGCAGAAGCGTGAAGAGACCAGCCCCTCTGGGCCGCATGAAATTCGAGGCAGACGGAATTCGGAGCCCCGTTCTTGAGGTAAAGATATGAATGGTCAAGCGCGACCCGTCCGGACAAGCTCGACGGTCGCTCGATGACCGAGGGTGGCGGCCAATCGAGCGTCACAAGTAATCAATGGCGCCGGAAGCGATTCTGCAAGGGCCAGGTAGGCCGCATCGTAGGCCGTTACGTTGTGACGAAGTGCCCAAATACGCGAGAGAAACAAGTCGTGCGGGTAGCGAATAATCGGCAGATCCGGCAAGTCGTCCAGTGCTTGCTTCCCTCGTTGCGGAGTCATTTCCCCAATTAGTACGTACCGCCGCAGGACCTGAGCTATCTCAAGATCAATCAGATGAGGCGCATGCAGAGACTCTCCGCTCTCAAGAAGTCGCCTCTGAATGTCAACCGAGGCAGTTGTTCCCAAGAGCAACTCAAGGACCGCCGAAGCGTCTGCAACAATCACCGCGTGTCCCGTTCTTCCCGGATCATTTGAGCCGGTGGCACAGTCGGACGAACCCGGGTTCGAGCCAGGAGCCGCAGGCGAAGTTCCTCGATGGTCGGGCGTTCGGCGTGACGCCGAATCTCCGCAATCAGATAGTCCGAAAGAGATTTCCCTGCCAACGCAGCTCGAGACTTGAGAACCCGGTGAAGATCGTCGGGGACATTCCGCAACTGAATCATCTTTGACATGTGGACAACCTACTTACATGTTCTCCACATGTCAAGCCTGAAATTGGCGATCCCTCGTTCGGATGTTCAACCTCAATCAGCAGCCCGCAATTTCCCCCGGGCCAGGGAGGCCAGGATGCCGATCAGACAGAGCAGGCCGGAAATCAGGAAGGCCACCTGGGTGCTTTTCAGAAACATCGGATACTGCTCGGGCGTGATCTGCACTCTGCCGATATAAACGGCGAAAATCAGGGTGGCGATGCCCATGCTGAGCATTTGCCCCGTTAACCGCATGGTCCCCAGGGTGCCGGAGGCCACTCCGAAATATTTCTTGTCCACCGAGCTCATGACGGCATTGGTGTTGGGCGAGGAAAACAGGGCGAACCCGATTCCGAGAAGGATCAGATTGGCAATGACCATCCCGACGCCGGTCCCGCTGTCGAGCAGGACCAGCAGGAACAGTCCCAGGGCCGTCAAGGCCATTCCGATGGAGGCCACCATCCTGGGCTCGATGCGGTCCGAGAGCCTTCCGGCGTAGGGAGAAAAGACGGCCATCACGATCGGTTGGGCGATCAGGATGATGCCGGCGTTCTGGGCCCCGTAGCCCTGTATGTATTGCAGGTAGAGGCTCAGCAGGAATCCCACCGAAAAGGTGGCGCTGTAGTGAATCAGGGCGGCCAGGTTGGAGTAGGCAAATATGGTACTGGTCTGGAACAGCTTGATGTTCATCAGCGGACTGTCGACCTTCAGTTCCCATCCCACAAACAGGATCAGCCCGGCGCCTCCGGCCAGGGCCAGCCAGCCTCCCAGCGCTTGGGGCAGCAGGGAGAGCCCGTAGACCACCCCCATCAGTGAAATGGTGTAGATCAGAGAACCCACCCAGTCGAAGCTCTCCCCTCGGGCGTCGGCCCACTCCCCCTTGAGCTTGGCCGCGATCAGCGAAACGATCAGCAGTCCGATAGGGACGTGCACCAGGAACACCGACCGCCAGCCGAACTGCTCGGTCAGAAACCCGCCGATGGAGGGACCGAAGCTCAGTCCCAGGTAGACGGCCCCCACGCTGAAACCCAACACCTTGCCCCGCTCCTCCTGCGGGTAAACGGAGGTCAGGATCGCGATCCCGGTGCTGAAGATCATGGCCCCCCCCAGCCCCTGGAGCCCTCGAAACAGGATCAGCGTCAATCCCGAAGGCGCAATGGCCGAAAGGAAGGAAGCCAGGGTGTAGATGGCGATACCCCAGGCAAAGACGCGTTTGCGGCCATGGATGTCCGCCAGCCTCCCGAAGGGCAGAAGAAACATGGCGGCCGCCAGCAGAAACGAGGTGGCCACCCAGCTCAGCGAAACCGCGTCCATGCCGAAATGCTCGCCGATGGTAGGTATGGCGATATTCACCGAGGATCCCATGAAGGGGATGAAGAAGGCGGCCAGGGTGGCGATGACCAGGGCGACTTTTTGATCGGGGGTCTTGTCCAAGATGTCTCTGAGGGGGCTGTTCGCACAAGGACGCTTTGGGAGGGCTGCCCGCGCATTCTTTCAGGCAGGGGACCCGTGCGATTGCCGGCGTGCTCCCGTCTCCCATTCTAAAGGGAACTTCGGATTGCTGCCGGGGAATTTGCAGGCAAGACCACCCCCCCTGCCGGGCGGATCATACGAGAGTGAAACAAGGAATCTTCATAGCCTGTCAGGAAGACGGACCGCTTTCCGTTAGCAGAGTGTTCTACCTATTGAACATCGATGCAAAGGATGCACAGGATTAACAGGACGAGAGCTTCCTGCACCAGAAGCTGGTTCGGGCGATGATCCGGTGCGGACTTGCGGATTCCCGGCATTGGTAGCTGGCCGTTTCCTGAACAAGATCCTGTGCATCCTGTGCATCGATGTTAATAATCCCTGTAAGTCTCGATGCGGTGGGAAGCGCCCCCTACTGGCTTCGCCACGGTCCTTGTGGCCCCTTCGTGGACAAATTCTTTTTGTCCCTTGTAGCCTTCGTTGACCCCCCTGCCGACCTTTGGTGAATCCCTCTTGATCCTTCTCCAACACCTTAGTGGTCCTTCGTGTAGCTTCGTGGATCACTCTTTTTTCTGTTGTTTCAGGTAAGCGCCACCTTCTGCCTCGGACGGCATCCCATGGATGGCGGGTGTTGTCCGGGACCTGTGCTAGACTGTGTTTCCATGACCGTTGGCGATGCAGTTGCCCGCATTCTGATTTCCGAGGGCGTGGATGTCCTTTTCGCCTACCCTCTGAACTTCCTTATCGAATCGGCGTCCAAGGCAGGCATCCGGCCTGTCATCGTGCGTCAGGAACGAACCGGCCTGCACATGGCCGACGCCTTCAGCCGGATGCACAGCGGGGAACGGATCGGCGTCTTCTGCATGCAGAACGGGCCCGGCGCCGAAAACGCCTTTGGCGGCGTGGCCCAGGCCTACTCCGAGTCGGCCCCCATCATGGTCCTGCCCATGGGCCATCCCCGGGAATGGGCCCAGGTGCAGCCCAACTTCAATTCCTCGCTCAACTACCGCCAGGTGACCAAGTCCTGCGAGCAGGTCACGCTTCCGGCTCACCTGTCGGCAACGCTCCGCCGCGCCTTTACCCAGGTCAGGAACGGACGCCCTCGTCCGGTGCTGGTGGAGTTCCCCTCCGACCTGCTGTCGGAGGCAGTCCCCGAGTCTTTCTCCTACCAGCCGGCGCCAAGAATCCAGTATGGTCCGGACGGACCATCGGTGATGCGGGCGGCCGAGATGCTGCTCCAGGCCGAACGACCGGTCATCTATGCCGGTCAGGGGATCCACTACGCCAAGGCCTGGGAGGCCCTGCGGGAATTTGCGGAGTTGCTGGAAGCGCCGGTGACGACCAGCCTGGGCGGCAAGAGCGCCTTTCCGGAAAACCACCCACTCTCCCTGGGTTCGGGCGGACGTTCCACCACCCGGATGGTGCATGAGTTCCTCAACCAGGCCGATCTCGTCTTCGGGGTAGGATGCAGCTTTACCACCACTCCCTTCGGGTTGTCGATGCCGGGCGGCGCCAGGATCCTGCACGCGACGCTCGACTCCGCCGACATCAACAAGGACGTTGCCGTGGAGCACGGGTTGGTCGGCGACGCCCGCCTGGCGCTGGAAGCCTTGATCGATGAAATCAGGCCCCGACTGAATCCGGAGGGCCGAGGGCGGGCCGAGGGAATCGCCCAACGGATTCAAGCCATCAGGAACGAGTGGATGGCTGCCTGGATGCCGAAATTGACCGCCTCTCATCAGCCCCTCTCCCCCTATCGGGTGATCCGGGACCTGATGCGGACGGTGGACGTTGCCAATACCATCATCACCCACGACTCCGGCAGTCCCAGGGACCAGCTCTCTCCTTTCTGGGAATGCGTCAGCCCCCTGTCCTACATCGGCTGGGGCAAGTCGACCCAGCTGGGCTACGGGTTGGGCCTGGCCATGGGAGCCAAGCTGGCCCGGCCGGACAAACTGTGCATCAACCTCTGGGGAGACGCCGCCATCGGGTTTACCGGCACCGACCTCGAAACTGCGGTTCGGGAAGAGATCCCCATCCTCTCCATCCTGCTCAACAATTTCTGCATGGCTGCCGAGTTGCAGTTCTATCCCACTGCCAGCGTGAGGCACCGAATCACCGATATTTCAGGAAACTACGCCGAGATGGCCCGCTCCCTGGGTTGCTATTCCGAGCGGGTGGAAAAGGCCGAGGCCATTGTGCCGGCCCTCCAGCGAGGAATCCGCCAAACCCAGGAAGGCGTGCCGGTGCTGCTGGAGTTCATGACCACCCAGGAAACGGACATGTCGGTCTTCCCCTAGCCCACATCCAGGACAGGATGAAATCCCGGCAAACGGGCCTGGCGCCCAAACAGGAGGTCAATGCTTGAATTCTCAGGAGTCTATTGAAGCCATCCCGCTCGGCGGCCTGGGAGAGTTCGGGATGAACATGCTGGTGTTCCGCTACGGATCTCAGATGATCGTGGTGGATTCCGGCTTGATGTTTCCCGATGAAGAGCTCTTGGGAATCGACGTCATCGTTCCCGACATCTCCTTCCTGATCGACAACGCCTCCCAGGTTCAGGCCATCGTGCTGACCCACGGCCACGAGGATCACATTGGAGCGCTGCCCTTCGTGTTCCCCGCTCTGAGCCACGTTCCCATTTACGGCACCCGCTACACTCTGGGTCTGGCCTCGGCCAAGCTGGCCGAACACCAGTTACTGGACCAGGCCGAGCTTGTCACCGTCGAGGCCGGGCAAACCCGGCAAATGGGCGAGTTCCAGGTAGAGTTCATCCATGTCACCCACAGCGTGGTGGATGCCGTCATGCTGGCGATTACCACTCCGGCGGGAGTGATCCTCCACACGGGGGATTTCAAGATCGACTCCTCGCCCCTGGATGGCCGGGTCACCGACCTCCCCCGAATTGCCGAGTACGGGCGCCGGGGTGTGCTGGCCCTGTTCTCCGACAGCACCAACGTGGACCGTCCCGGCATCACTCCCTCGGAAACCGCCGTGATCGAGAAGCTGGACGAGATCTTTCACCACGCTCCGGGCAAGGTGATCGTTTCCTGCTTTACCTCCTCCATCCACCGCATTCAGACCGTGTTCAACCTGGCCCAGCGCTACGGGCGCAAGGTGGCCATCGCCGGACGGAGCATGCTGTCGACGACCAAGATCGCCCACCAACTGGGCTACCTCAACATTCCGGACGGACTGCTGGTCAAGATACAGGACGTCAGGAGGATGCTGCCGGAACACGTAGTCCTGATTCTGACGGGCTGTCAAGGGCAACCGTTGGCCGCCTTGCCCCAGATGGCCGTGGACAACTTCAAGAACATCAGGATCGGGTCCGATGACACCGTGGTGATTTCGGCACGGATCATACCCGGAAACGAAAAGACCATTTCCCGCATGGTCAATCATCTCTACAAGAGAGGTGCGGCCGTCCATTACGACGACGGATCCCAACCTCCCATTCATGTTTCGGGCCACGCCAGCTCCGAGGAGCTCAAGCTCCTGCTGAACCTGGTACGCCCCAGGCATTTCGTGCCCATCCACGGAGAATACCGCCAGCTCTATCGCCACGCGGAGTTGGCCAGAAACCTGCACGCGGTGGGAGACACGGTGCTGGTGGCCGAGACTGGCGATCGCATTCAACTGAGCCGGCAGGGGGCCGAGGTCAACGGCAAGGCTCCGGTTGGCCGCATCTTTATCGATGAGGGCAGCCTGGACGAGCTGGAGGAAGTGGTGGTGAGGGACCGCCGCCATCTTTCCGAAGACGGCATTGTGCTTCCCATTCTGGCTATCAATAAAGCCAGCGGGCAGATGGAGACACAGCCCGAGATCATCACTCGGGGATTCGTCTTCGTGGACGATGACGACACGCTCCTGGAGGAGGCCCGCGACCGCGTTCTGGAAACCCTGGAGGATTCCAGCGTTGAAGAGAGGACCGACTGGTCCCTCATCAAGGAGAAAATCCGTACCGACTTGCGCCGCTTCCTGTTCAAGCAGACGTCCAAGCGGCCGCTGGTGCTGCCGGTTATCCTGGAGATTTGACAGGGCGCCCGGCAGTCCTGTTCGAGGGCGTCCCCAGGTAACTCCATGACCTTGAAGCAGGCGATTGTCCTGGGTGCCGTGCAGGGCCTGACAGAGTTCCTGCCCATCAGCAGCTCCGCCCATTTGATTCTGGTTCCCTGGATAACGGATTGGCCGGATCAGGGGCTCACCTTTGACGTGGTTCTGCACGCCGCCACCCTGCTGGCTATTCTCACCTGCTTTTGGCGAGACTGCGCCGAAATCCTCCGGGAGAGCATTTGGCCCTCCCGAGCCCGCTCCCAGGAGCGGTCCGACGGGCGCCACATGCTCCTGTTTCTGGTCCTGGGAACCCTTCCCGCCGCCATTGCCGGGATGTTGGCGGAGGATTGGGTCGCTACCCAGCTTCGGACTGCCGAAATCATTCCGGTAACACTGATCTTCTTCGCCCTGCTTCTCTGGCTTTCGGAACGCCGAGCGGCATTGACCAAGGAGCTGGAAGGGATTTCGCTGACGGATGCGCTGTGGGTGGGGATGGCTCAAGCGGCAGCCCTGATTCCAGGGACCTCACGCTCCGGCATCACCATAACGGCCGGACTGTTTCGGGGGATGACGAGGGAGGCAGCCGCCCGCTTCTCCTTCCTGCTTGCGGTTCCCATCCTTGCGGCAGCCAGCCTCAAAAAGCTCCTCGAAATCAATCAGTTAGGAATTCCTGAGGGCGAGGCCATGAGTCTGGCAGCCGGGTTTCTCACGGCCCTGATCGTTGGTCACCTCACCATCAAGGTCTTCATCCGTTTCCTCCGGAAAAAAACGCTTTATGTTTTTGTCCAGTACCGTATCCTTTTGGGTATCGTGATTCTCATCATCCTCCAACGGGGTGGACTGTAGGCATGGGCTTTCTGGCACCCACCGCGCATTCTCGTTTCAACGAGGCCGTAGGGCTGATGCTGCTCAGTCTGGCCCTTCTACTGATATTGAGCCTGGTCTCCTTCCATCCGATGGATCCTTCGTTCAACGTATCCCGCCAGTTGATCGGCCAGGATTCGGTGCACAACTTCATCGGTAAATATGGATCCATCCTGGCTGATCTGCTGTTGAATGCCTTCGGATACACCTCTTTCCTGTTTCCCGTCATTTTCTTGATTTTCGGCTGGAAATGGTTGCGCTCTCGGAAAATCAACACACCGTCCACCAAGATTTTCGGTCTGCTTTGCCTGGCCGGCTCGGGGTGTCTTCTTCTGGCATTGCAGTTTCCCCAGCCTGTAACGGTGGGGTGGTTGATCCAGGACGGAGCGATTGTCGGCACCGGCGGCACCACCAAAGCCGGAGGGGTGGTCGGAGACCTTCTGGCGGAATGGTTTCAGGGCCGTTTCAATTGGGCCGGCGCCTGCATCCTGGGCTTCATGATCTTCATGGCCTCTCTCTTTGTCGCCACCCGCTTCTCCTTCAGGGTTTGTCTGGACTGGCTGGGAAGACGGCTGCGATTCCTGAGTGTATGGCAGGCTCAATGGCGGAATTGGCGCAAGGCATCGGAAAAGAAGAGACAGAAAGAGAGGCTGGAGGCCAGACTGAAGCGGGGCGAGGAGAGGAAAGCCGTCACCACGCAAAAGGTTTCCGAGATCAAGCAGTGGGAATCCGCGGAGGAAGAGCCTTCCCCACCAACGTTATTCGCCGGCCAAGAGGACTCCGCCGAGGCTGCTCCCGAGGCTGTCGCGAGGAAGACCAAAGTCAGGCCGGCGGCACAGAGATCACAGACCGATTTCCCGATGCCCTCCATCGACCTCCTCCAGGCCCCTGGCAGAAGGGCTGACGTCGGAGAGGAGGAACTGCTGGAGTGTGCCGGCCAATTGACGGAGAAGTGCAAGGAGTTCGGCGTCCACGGGAAGGTCCTGCATATTCATCCCGGCCCGGTCGTCACCACCTATGAATTCAAGCCGGAAGCCGGAGTCAAGTACAGCCGTATCACCAACCTGGTTGACGATCTGTGCCTGGCCCTCAAGGCGGAGTCGGTGCGCATCAATCGATTGCCGGGAAAATCAACGGTCGGAGTCGAGGTCCCCAACGCCGATCGGGAGCAGATTCTGCTGAGCGAGGTGATCCGGTCCAATGAATTCCAGAAGTCCACCTCCCGGCTGACCATTGCCCTGGGCAAGGACATTGTTGGGAAAATCGTGGTCGCCGATCTGGCCAAGATGCCTCACCTGCTCATTGCCGGTCAGACCGGCGCCGGCAAGAGCGTAGGGATCAATGCCATGATCCTTTCCATCCTCTACAAGTCCGCGCCGGAAGAAGTGAAATTCATCATGGTGGATCCCAAGCGCCTGGAGCTGGGTGTCTACGAGGATATTCCCAATCTGCTGACTCCGGTGGTGGTGGAACCCAAGCGGGCTTCCAATGCCTTGAAGTGGGCGACCAAGGAAATGGAGAACCGGTACAAGCTGCTGGCCTCGGTGGGCGTTCGCAGCATCGACCAGTTCAATACCTTTGCGCGCAAGCCCCGCAATATGGAGCTGTTCTCGGAGGAGCATAACGCTCCTCTCACGCCCCTGCCCTACATTGTCATCGTGATCGATGAACTGGCCGACCTGATGATGGTGGCCTCAAAAGACATCGAAGATTCCATCATGCGACTGGCCCAGATGGCCCGGGCGGTGGGCATCCACCTGATCGTGGCCACCCAACGCCCCTCGGTGGACGTACTCACGGGAATCATCAAGGCCAATTTCCCCTCCCGCATTTCCTTTCGTGTCGCCCAAAAGGTGGACTCGCGCACCATTCTGGACCAGATGGGAGCTCAACAGCTCCTGGGGAAGGGAGACATGCTCTTTATTCCTCCCGGCACCTCGAGGATGACCCGGGTCCACGGCGCCCTGGTAACCACCGAGGAGATCAACCGCGTAGTGGAGCACCTCAAGACCCAATCGCAACCGGCCTACGATCAAAGTGTCGTGGAAGAGCGCTCCGAGAAAGCAGACACTGACGATATGGAGCGTGAGACGGATGAGCTCTATGACCAGGCAGTCCGCATCGTGGTGGAAATGGGCAAAGCCTCCACCTCCACCCTGCAGCGCCGTCTACGCATCGGCTACGGACGGGCGGCCCGGCTGCTCGACATCATGGAAGACGATGGCATCGTGGGTCCGCCCGACGGCAGCAAGCCACGAGAGGTGCTGAAGCGTCCGGATTATTTCCGAGAGATGGACGAATCCCGGGTGGAGTGAGGTCACACTTTTCCGGAAATCCTCCGGGCATTCCTTTCCCGCCGGTCAACCTACCGGCTTCTTCCGCTTGGAAGGCGCAGCGCTTCTTCGCTTGGAGCTGCCTCCCAGGTTCCATAGAACCACGCCCCCCAGAACCACTGCCACCACGCACCCATACTGCGCCGGCGTGAAGCCCAGGTACCGGGCGTCACCGACCCGAAGCTCGTCCAGAAAGAAGCGAACCGGCCCGTAGAGCAGGAATAAGAGTCCCAAATAAAAGCCGTCGCTCCTGGGACGTCGATCCAGCCACTGGAACAATCCCGCCAGAAACAGGGCGTAGAAGAATTCCAAGAGTCCCAGGTCAAAGCGCGGGACATCCGGATACTGCACGGCCCACCACCCCTGGGTGGGAATTCCCGGATGGTCATGGGCCACGGCGCAGCCGGCCCGCCCCAGGATCCAGGCAAAGGGAAAGACGAAGGCAACCAGATCCAGATAGACCCGAACCTCGGAGGGCTTCAAGCCGGAACGCCGCATCCACCATAGTCCGGCCAGAATCCCCACCACAATTCCACCTACCGAAGACAG
Source organism: Acidobacteriota bacterium (assembly GCA_028875575.1). Taxonomy (NCBI): domain Bacteria; kingdom Pseudomonadati; phylum Acidobacteriota; species Acidobacteriota bacterium. The sequence continues at coordinate 4,913 of JAPPDF010000096.1, read as the reverse complement.
TCCCTCCCACAGTCGAATCAGGACCAGGGGGTCCCGGACCAGGTCCCTCGGATCGGTGAGAGTCACGGCGACCAGGTGCGCTCCCACCAGACCGCAGACGACCATCCAGAGAACAAGCCGGGAGGCCGTCTCTCCGTCCAGTCCTCGCTTCTCGGCCCGCCGCACCAGCATCCAGCGGCCCAACAGAATCGCCGCTGCAACCAACATCCCGAAGGCATGCAGGGTGACGGGGCCCAGCGTGATGGCCGGAGCTTCGAAGTAGGGGAACATGAGGATCCCTTCAGGGACAGTCGTTGACCGATCGAGAGTTTGTGTCTTCGCGAAGTTGGCGGCGTCCGATGGGATGGACCGAACCCGCGCCGGAGTTTCGGGACGTGTTTGGGTTAGACTGTGTCGTCACGACTTCCGCGACCGCATTCCCTTCTTATCTCTATCACAGGAGGAAGCAAGCATGGGCAAGACCGTTTACAATCCCCCGACCCTCTGCCGCCCCTTCGGCATCTTTTCCAACGTTGCCGTGGCGGACCAAGGCCGCACCTGCTTCGTCTCCGGCCAGGTAGCCATCGATGCCAAGGGAAATCTGGTTGGCAAGGGGGACATTCGGCTGCAGACGCGGCAGGTGCTCCATAATATCCTGGCTGCCCTGGAACCCGTCGGCGGCGCCCTGGAGGACATTGCCTGTATCAACGTCTTTCTGGTGAACATGGAACACCTCCAGGCCGTTCACGAGGTGAGAGCCGAATTCTGGAGTGGTGATTATCCGGCCAGCACCCTGGTGCAGGTGGCGGGCCTGGTTCACCCCGACTATCTGATCGAAATCAACGCCACGGCTATCATCTCTTGAGCCGCATCAGAAAAAGGACGTCCTGAATCCGCATTCTTCAACGGGGAGCCACTCCCAGCGCGATGGCAGCTATTTTCTGCCGGCGGGATCGGATCAGACGGTCCCGCAACTCGGCCAGCGTCCTCTGCATGGACTGGCGGGCCGTCCGGTTGATGATCGGCCGGATCAAGAACTCCAGCAAGACCGGAACGGAACGACTCAGGCTAAGCGATTCGCACTCGACCAGGACACCGCCATCCACCTGCTGGTAGCGCCAATAGGAATTCAATCGCCACAAAAACCCGTGGTCCGATCCCTGGGGCTTCTCCTTCTCCCTGGCGGAGTTGGGGAACTCCAACTCCGCAATCTTGAGGGCTTCGCTCCGGCTGGAAGCCCTCCCCTTCTTGTGTCGGCGATAGCTGACCAGATGCTCGGTATTGTAGACGACGGTCACAATCTTGGAGCGCTGCAGCTTGAGGTAGATCTTCAGCCAATCGGGCCCCCGGCCCAGCACCGCCGAGTCCAGGACATCCTCCTGGAGTTCATCGGGTGGACCCGGATTGGCGATTCGCGACAGCACCTCCTCCAGGTCTGCACCCGGCACCAGGACGCATCCACGCCAGTGATGGATGGCGCCGCCGTCGACGGTGAATTCCCTCCCCCGCGGGTCGAAGGTCGCCATCCGGGCCACTGGAATGCCTCCGGAGGCAATGGTTCTCAACTCCCGGTCGGCCAGGGAGAATGGTTGAAAGTCCAACGCCAGGAAGCGCCTTCCCGATTCAATTTCTTGAGCGATTCGCCGTTCGGTGGCTTCAACATAGGCACTCCAGGCCTGGAGGGTCCGACTCTCCAGGGTGACGGCGGTCAGTGATTGAGCCTGCAGAATCCAGACCGCTGCGGCCAGCCCGAGCAGCATCCGGCGGTTCCCGCTGGACCTTGAATTTTTCATGATGGTGTCCTTTCATGGATCGTCCGTTCTCCCGGCGATACGACCAACCCCAGCCTGCACAGACCCAGGGCATTCGATAGGTCCGGTGTGACCGAAAACACCAGCCGGTCGCTGGCGTAGAAGTTCAGGATGGAGCAGCCCGCAATCGAGAGCAGGCAGGCGGGCACATGCCCCATTTCGCAAAGGCCCACAAACAGTTGCATCAGGGACAGGTTTCCAGTCAGCGACACGATCCCGCTACTCATGTGAAAGCGGGCCAGACGCCGCCACCGGCGCGAACGGTCGGAACGGGTCCGTTCGGCCCAGGTCCATTTCTCGTGCCAAAGGAAGTTGTGGAGGATTGCGATCCACACTGCCAGACCCGTTCCAACCAGGTAGTGCACACCCAATCCCAGGACAAGGATTCCCAGGAACGATAACTGCACGATCATGCCCATTGCCCCCACGGCATAAAAGAGGACCCAGCGCCTCAGCACGCCGGAGGCAGGCCAAGAACTGGCCGATTGCGAAATTTCCCCGGGACTTTTTCCGTTCATTGCGGCAGTTTCTCGGCCAGATAGAGCGCTCGGGTATTGCGGACAACGGAAACGATCAGCGTCACGGTCAGACCCACCATGCCGGCCACGCCTCCTACGTCCAGCAGCAGATACGGACCCAGGTCTCCCAACCGCACCCAGGGCTTGTGGAGCAGGAAGAGGGTACCCACGGCCAGCAGAATGCGAAGCTCGGTCGGTCCTACCCGCAGAAAGGAAAGGCGAAATACCTGGCGGACGTGAGTGGCGAGAAACACCTCCGCGGCCACCATCAGGAAGGCCACCAACAGTCCCAGCGCAATCAAGGGGCTCATGTAACCCGACAAGGCCATTCCCCCCAAGAGGAAGCAGGAACCCAGCATATCGATCACATGGTCCACGTAAAATCCGTAGCGCGGCCTCTGCCGGTCGCGGACTCTGGCCAGCGTGCCGTCCAGGCTATCCCCGAACCAATTCAGGGCCAGGGCAAGAACCACGAGCAGCAGCGCCGTTGGATACCGACCGGCCGCAAAGTAGGCCATGCCGGCTCCGAACATCGCCACCAGGCCCAGCAGGGTCAAGTGGTCTGAATTTATCCAGTAGGGCATGCGGCGGGCCATCCATAGCAGGGCCCGTTTCTCCGCAACGGCCAGCAGGCTCCCATGTTCCCGCTGGTGCATCGACCTGTCCTTCTTCATCTTCGGCCTCCTTTCCGCTTCCCGCGGTGTCCGATCGAAATCGCAATCCACAGCCGGGGTCGTCGCCGGCCAGACCGCAACGTCTGACTGGGGTGTCTTTGTGCAAGCTGGTGGCCAAAGACGCACCAACTTCACATCCGCACTCTAATTCAATGACTTACAGGGATTTTGCTTGCGGAATCGGGCAGGATGAAATGCAGGTTTTCCCTGACAGTGTCCGGAGGCCCCGACACCATGGGAAGAATTCAGGAAGACGACACACCAGGTGTACGCCAAGAAGGTGGAATCGCTACTGCGGGAGGGCGAACCGCATCCGGCAGTAATCGAACCGGCACCCTGGGATGGCGCAGGGATGAGCGGGATGTCTGGGGGAAAGGGTCACGGCGGGGGAAGTCATTGACCGAGCCAGGATCGCACCCGTTCCGGTAGCGGCTGACGCAGTGTGGGGTTCACCCGAGCGCGTGCGGCAGCGCGGGGAACTCCTTCAGGCCTTTTCCGTCAGGAAGCGCTCGGCCTCCAGCGCCGCCATGCATCCGGTTCCGGCGGCGGTCACGGCCTGGCGCCACACCTTGTCCTGGACGTCGCCGGCGGCAAAAACACCCTCCACAGAGGTGCGGGTGGTCCCCGGGGTAGTCACGATGTAGCCGGTGTCGTCCAGCTCGAGTTGTCCGTCCAGAAAGCCCGTGTTGGGAAGGTGGCCGATGGCATAAAAGAGTCCCTCGACCTCTACCACATCGGTTGCATTCGACCTGACGTTGCGGATGCGAACGCTCTTGAGCGCGTCGTCACCCAGGGCCTCTTCCGCTACCGAGTCCCAGCGCATCCGTATCTTGGGGTGGGAAAGGAGCCGCTGCTGCATGATCTTGGAGGCTCTCAAGGTGTCCCTGCGGTGAACCACGATGACTTCGGTCCCGAACTTGGTCAGATGAGTCGCCTCCTCTACCGCGGTATCGCCGCCGCCGATGACCATCAATACCTTGTTGCGGAATATGGGGAGGGCACCGTCACAAACGGCGCAGGCGGAAATGCCCTGCTGCCAGAAAAGCTCTTCCCCGGGGATGCCCAGCCGCCGCGCCGTAGCGCCCGTAGCCACGATCAAGGTCTCGGTCAGGGTTTCCCCACTGGAGGCCGTCACCCGGAAGGGGCGCCGGCTCAGATCCACCTTCTCCACCGTCTCCGTCAGAATTCGGGTGCCGAAGCGCAGCGACTGTTGACGGAACAGGTCCATCATCTCCGGCCCGTTAATGCCCTCGGGGAAGCCCGGATAGTTTTCTACATCGTTGGTGGTGGTCAGTTGACCTCCGGCCGCCACGCCGCCCGCCATGAATCCCTCGAACATCAGGGGGGAGAGATCGGCACGCGCCGAATAGATGGCAGCCGTATGCCCAGCCGGCCCCGACCCCACAATCACTAGTTTTTCGACTCGATCTGACACCGCTTACCTCGTTTTTTGTAACCCCGCCCTTGGAATGACTACTGCCGGCTTCCCGAACCGGGAGATGTAATATACCCTGCTCGGTATTGGATGCAAAGACGCCCTCGCATGGAATTCCCCGTTTCCTATTTGAAACAAATCCGGGAAGTGAGGACAAGTGAGCGATTGGCAGGGACCCTTTCGATCTTTATATGGTAAGTTTCGGTTACTCGTGTGGTAAATTTACGTTATGCTTAACCAAAACACCCACTGCAGACGCGAACTCCGGGTTGGTGTGGCCGCGATCGTAGGCGGCGGCACCTGGTCTCCTGGCGGACTCTCTGATGTTTACCGACAGTGCTCCAAAGTCATCATGGTCGCTGGGGCTACTGATCGACACCACAATCGTGCGGCCGCCCGGGGTGCATGTCCCGATCCTGTGAGGACTCCTATTTGCAATGAAGCGGGAGAAACGACCGATGATCGAACATAGCGGCAAGGGTTGCCTGCAAGTCGT